>JAHIKO010000064.1 GCA_018897535.1 Candidatus Dependentiae bacterium | reverse complement strand
TGAAAATAAAATACAAAAACTTTTTGCCAATTTGGATTCACCATTCCTACTTAATAAACGCCAATTTAATCTAATTATAGAGCTTATTCAGGGTTTTGATTTTATAAAAAGTAATTTAATTGAAAATTTTGAATATGAAATTATTTCACATCATATAAGACATATGCTTGAAAAAATACTAGAATTAACGGGGCGTAATGTTAATGAAAAATTACTTGATAAGATATTCAAAGACTTTTGTATAGGTAAATAAATTTTTTATAAAAAGGGAGTTTTTGGGGATGAAGTCTTTTGGCAAATTATTAATATTATTTATATCTATAACTTTTTTATTCAATTTAAATTGTCATATTTTAAACCAAAAAAATAGTCATAATATTATTAAATATAAAGACGATAATATATTTTCTTATAATTACGTAAAGGCTTTGGATTTAGTTGAAAATAATGATAAAAATTCTTTTATCTGGGTTCAGAATACAAAAAAATTTACACAATTAATTTTATCATGGAATGGTTTTCGGCCAAAAACGGGAAATTTTATTTTTTATGTTAGTGTTAAATTCGATAATCATTGGTCCGATTGGGTAAAAATTGACCGTTGGGGTAAAATTAGTCAAGAGACCTATTCAAGCACTTGCGGTAGATTTGTGAATGTAGAAAATGTTCGGCTTGAAATGCAAAAAGGCCGTAAGGCCAATGCTTTTAGGGTTAAAGCTGAAGCTGTATCCGGTGCAGATATAAAAGATTTAAAAGTTTTATATGCATCTTGTAGTAATGCAAAAAAATTTTTACCTGATAAAAGAAATTTAAATTTACCATCGGTTATGATTGCAGGAATTCGTCGGATATCACAATGGAGTGCAAACCATTATAGACGTAAAGATTTATGTTCGCCTACATCTATCAGTATGATACTTTCTTATTATTCTTCAAAAGGTATATTTTCAGAATTAACTAATAATATGGCCGACTATGTTGCTCGTTTTGCAGAAAAAGTTCGCGATGGTAGTTATTTGGATATTTATGGTGCTTGGCCATTGAATATGGCACAAGTTTTTCATGAATCCGGTGGAAATTTATTTTCCAGAGTTCAACGCTTGAATGGTGTTAAAGAATTGTATAGTTATCTTGTTAGAAAAATTCCGGTGGCAGTAAGTGTTCGCGGTAAAATGCGAGGTGCTTTTAAATCTTATGATAATGGACACTTTATAGTAGTTGTTGGTTGGGATAATTCTAAAAAAGCTTTTCTTTGTTTAGATCCTGCTTTTGCAGTTGAAAGAAAAATGTTAAGGGCTTATAGATTAAAAGATTTTAAATCTGCTTGGGAAACTTCGCGTCGCCTAGCATATGTGATAGTTCCAAGATTTTTAGGAAAAAGTTACAGTAATAATTCAGCAGTTGCTGAGTCCTGATTTAACTATTATGATATTAAATTTAGTTTTTTGAGCCTGCGCAAGCGGGCGATTTTACTGTAGCCCTGTGCGCCTGTCCGCCGTAGCTTTATGCGAAGGCTGGGTCAGCGCTGGGCGAGTTGGTTTCAAATTAAAAAACCCGATAAATTATAATCGGGGTTTTTAAAATCTTTACTTTAAATATTCTTCAATTTTTTTGTGTAAAGTTTCTTTTTCCATGAAACCAAGTTCGCGACCTACAATTTTGTTATTTTTTATAAAAATAAATGTAGGAATTGATGAAACATTAAATTTAATACTTAATTCACGTTCTTCATCAATATTTACTTTTGCAAAAGTGTATTTATCGCTTAATTCTTTTGATAATTCTTCAAATATTGGCGCCATATATTGACAAGGCCCACACCAAACTGCAAAAACATCTATTACAACAGGCTTAGTTGAATTTGTTATTACTGTATCATAGTTTTGAGATGTTAAAACGGTAACTGCCATTTTTTACTCCTAATATCACTAAATATAGTCCCCATACAATCACCGAAAAAGTTCGGTATCTTTTTATAAAAACAGATAAAATTAAATTTAGCAATATATTATATTTTGTCTAATTATACGTTTTAATTATTTTAAAAAATTCCAATCTATCTTTTAAATTCATTTGCGATTGTTCCAAGTTGTTTGGATCTAAAGTTTCTGCAAATCTTGAAAATTTGTTTAACCAAACCCCGTGATTGTGTTTAGAAATTTCGTTTAATAATCCAAAATCGTCACTTGTTTTAATTTTAGATAACATGAGCACCGATAAGTGTTCTAGAAAAATATCTTTGTTTAAAAGCCAATTTTGAAGCGATTCGGATTCAGAATTAAAAGTTAAAAGTTTAATATTTTTTTCTTTTGAACTTAAGCCTTTGTAAAATCCAAGATAAAACCAGTCGGTTGAAATATTTGGAGCGTAACAAGCAATTGTGGCATTCTTGATGTTTTTATTAATATTATTTTTTATTTTTATAGCTATATTTTCCGCTTGTGATTTTAAAAACTTAAAGTAATTATTTATATTTTTTGAATCAATTAATTCTTTTAAACTGTTTTTGCCAAACTTTTTAATATTTAAATTATTAAAACACATTGTATCTAAAAAATTGCTTGATGTTCTGCGACAGTACATTTCAAGATCAATTACAACACCTGAAATTTTTATATTATTATTAATTTCAGGCTTACTCCACTCTTTTAAGAATAAATTTAATGTTTTTATAATTTCATTATTCCAAAAACTAAATTCTATTGGGCTTGGAATATCGTAATATTCATTACCGTAAATATCTATCGGTTTATTTTTTGGCAAATCCGGGGCATACAAATTATTTGCTATTTCAAAGCCTATTAAAATATTAGGTGTTTTAAGATTTAACTTTTTGGCCAGAATACTTAATTTTTTTGTAAATTTTTTTATTGAATTTATATAAATATTTAAATTATTTTTCTTTTTGGCTATTGGGCTAAAATACATATTTGGATTAAGAGTTATCCATAGGTCCATTCTAGGCGAAGTTTTTAAAATATAATTTATTAATTTATCTTGTTGTTCGACATATTTTTTATCACTTTTTTCAAAAACATTTATATCTGTCCATGCGATAATTTTTCTTTTACTTTTTTCTAAATTTATAGTTTTACTTCCTATGTTTTTAATATTTTTAGGTAATTCCGGATATTTTATTTGTTTAATTAATTCGTAATTTATGGTTTTTGTATTTGTTAATTCACGTAACTCTACTAACATGTCCAATATTTTTTTATGCATTTCTTGTCTTAAATTAAAATCCATAGGACAGATATGAAAATTTTCAGTAATTCCTGAAAAAGAAAGTAAAGAATTACTTGATATAAAAATATGATTATTGTTTTTATTCCAATAAATTCCATATGGCAGAGTATATTTTATTTCAGGTAAACTTTGTGTGTTTATAGGTAAAGTTGTAATTGTTTTTAGATTTATATTTTTAATTGTCGAGTTTTTGAGCG
Organism: Candidatus Dependentiae bacterium; assembly: GCA_018897535.1. Classification (NCBI taxonomy): domain Bacteria; species Candidatus Babelota bacterium. The sequence continues at coordinate 8,423 of JAHIKO010000064.1, read as the reverse complement.
TATTTTTGGGCTCCGTTAAAGTTGTTTGATATTTAAGCGATTTTGATTCAAGTGTGTCGCTTAAAAAATTATTAATTAATCTAAATTCTTGCATGTCTACTACGTTGTTATTTTCATAAAAATTGTTAGCCGAAACATTTACCCCAAAACAATTAAATAATGGTGCATACAATAAAGTTTTATTATGTATATTATTGTTTATTATTGGGGTTAAAAATAATCCAATTAACTTATTTTTTTGTTCAGCAAAATTTTTTAAAATTTGTAAAAATTTTATAGAGAGCTCAGATCTGATTGCGATACCTTTTAAAAATTCAATGCCAATATTTAAAAAAAGCCCATCATAACTACTTAAATCTTTTATTGGTTTATCTAAAAGATCTGCAAAAGATTTAAAATCAATTTTAAAATTTGCAGTTTTTGCAAGTTCAAAAAAGTTGTGATATTTGTAGCTTTCTAAGTTATTTGTATCCAGAAAAATTATTTTTTTGTTTATGCTGTTAAGATTTAAAACAATAGTAAATACAAATAATATCGATAAGATTTTTATCTTTTTCATGACTCCCCCTAGCCCACCCTAATTAACGTAAATATTTTCTATTTACATTAATATAATATTTTAAAAATATTCTAATAGTCAAGATTTTTAATAATAGGTTTAAGAAAATTATAGTTAACTTGTTTTGTGACTATTAATTTTTATTTACATAAAATTTTATTTATATAAAATCGGCGTTGTGAATTTAGCATCAGTTTTTATTTATACTTTCTAATTTAATAATAATAAAAGGATTCGAGTGAAATATTTATCAAAAATAATTTTTGCATTAAGTTTAAGTTTATTTTCAAACCAAGCATCTTCAATGAGTTATCGTGTAAATGATCCGGAAATGGAAAATACAGGTATTAAGGTTGAATTTGAACGACTTAAATTGAATGAGTTTTTAGATACATTTAAGGGATTAGACAAAAAAAAGAAAAAAACATTTGAACAATTTGATATTCGTAAAGTTACAATAGAAAATAATAATCTCATTGATTATTTAATAAATTCGGAAATTGAAATACCAGATGAATTAAATAGTCTTGGGGGTTATTCAATATCAGAAGACATTAATAATTGTTATTGTAATGGTGTTGTTTGTTTAGGCGCTCTGGGTTCTGTTAGTATTGGCGCTTTAGCTGCTATTCATTTTGTAATTAGTAATCCTTCAGTATTTGAAGCAATTCAGGGTCTCTGTATGTGGGGTGGTTATGCTATACTTCCATTAGCTGTTACATGTCTGGGACGATCTTGTGCAAAATCTTGTACTGAAAAATCTAAAGAAGATAGAGATGAAGAAATAATAAATTTTTTTAAAGAAAATGTTATTGTACCCGGTGAAACAGTAATTAAAGCAGGTGCTACTATTACAAAATATTTAATAGCTCCAAGCGTATCGAATAATAACAATTTAATTTTTACTGATGTTGATAATTCAGAAAATTCAATATCATTTGATTTACCAAAAATAAATTTTAATTATTAAGAATAAGAAAGGTTTATAGTGAAAAATTTATCAAAAATAATTTTTGCATTAAGTTTAAGCTTATTTGCAGGCCAAGCTTTTTCAATGAATGATATTGAAAAAGAAAACGACGGAATAAATGTTAAATTAAAAAGACTTAATTTAGATGAATTTTTAGATACATTTCCAGGCGTTGAGAAAGAGAAAACTAAAGTAGCCAAATATTTGGATGTATTTGCTGTTGAAATAAAAAATGATAATTACAATTCATATTTGATCTCATCAAATATTCAAATTCCTGAAGAATTACGTGAAATTGGCGGATATTCTAAATTGGAGTCCTTTTGTGATAATGGTTGTAAATCTTTTGCTGTTTTATCAGGCCTTTTGGGGGTTGGGGTTGCCGGAGCGTTTATTATGACTTCTATGTCATTCCATGACTTTGGCGTTACTCAATCTGTTATCATATCTAGTATTCCTGTGATTACATCCATTTTAAGTTATTTGGGTGTAAAATCGTGCTGCATAGATAGATCAAAAAATAATAGAGATGAAAAGATCGAAGAATTTTTTAAAGAAAATGTTATTATACCCGATAAAACAGTTGTTAAAGCAAATTCAACTATCGTGAAATATTGTTTGTCTTTTAAAGGATTAAAAAATTATAATTTAACTTTTGTAAATGTTGATAATTTAGAAAATCAAATATCGTTTGATTTTTTTAAAGATGATTTTAGAGATGAAGAAGTTGTTGAGGAGCTTAATATAGAAAAAATTGGCGAAGAAAACGATGGATTGAATTTTTTAAGAGCAATTCAAGAAGCACGAGATTAAAATTTTAAAAGTTAGGGGCATGAATAAATTCATGCCCCTTTTTATTTTTTTATTTACATAATTTTTTGCAGGTATAACATATGTTTTTCTTAATTTATAATAATTTTTTTAATATTTCTAAAGGAGTTTTATGAAAAAATTGTCTAAAATCTTAGCTGTATTTGTTTTGATAATATTTTCTAAATCAATTTTTGCAATGAATTACCGCGGCAAATATGATATTGAAAATGGAAATAATGGTATAAATGTTGAATTGAAAAGGTTAACTCTGAATCAATTTTTGAATATATTTCCGGGAATAGATGATAAAAAAAAAGAAGCATTTGTAAATTTTGATATTATCGAAGTTGCAGTAACTAATGATAATGAATCTGATTATCTTATAAATTCGGATATTGTGGTTCCGGAAAAAATTTATAATTTTAATGATTATTCAAATTTGGAATCTTTGTGTGATAATGGTTGTAAAGCCCTAGCCGGTTTAGTAACTCTTGGTGGGGCCGCACTTGCAGGAATAACTTGGCTACTCGGTAATGGTTCATTTAATTCTCGTAATTTAGGAAGTGATATTATTTTTCCATCAATTGTTTTTTGTGTTCCTGCGCTTGCAGCATATTTAGGATATAAGGGTGTAAAATTTGCATGTATTGATGATTCAAAAGAAGATAGAGATGAAAAGATGTATAAATTTTTGTATGATTGGAATATTACTTTTGGTCAGACAATTATTAAAGCAAAAACAAACATTACAAAGTATTGTTTGTTTTTTAGAGGTGCAAATAAATATAACTTAACTTTCACAAATAAAAAAAATTCGGATGAAGAAATAATATTTAATTTTTCGCCTAAAAATATTATTGATAAAGAAAATATTGAAATAGAAAATGATCCGGTAAGTGATGATTCAAGAGAGGATGAGCAAAAAGAAGGCGGTAGTTATTGGGATGACTATTACGAAGAAGAAAAAAACTAATTTTAATGATTAATTTAATTATTTATAAATATTACTTGTAACTTATGAACACTTGTTATTCATGTGTTCTAAGTTACAAGATTTTGATGTGATGTTTTATAACTCTCGATCTATATCGACATAATAAATAACTATACTAAAACGTTTAAAACCTTCATCAGCGATTATGTTTTTTAAATCTTCATCATCTTCAAGCATATAATAAATATCATTTTTGTTACTAAAATCATTAGCAATTAAGTTGATACTTCCACCATTAGAAATATCTAAAATTCTAGCTATAAACAGTCTATTGGTTGTTCTGGATTTATGGCCTGCTACTCTTGGTAAAGAAGATAGTCCAAAACATAATCCAACCATTTCAATTAACTTAAATTTTTTAGTTTCGTTAGATGTTGGTGAAAATTTACTGTAATCAGCCATGAGGCTTGAAGTAGAAAATAATAAAAATGCGAAAACAAATTTTAATTTACTTATGTTTTTAAATTTCATAATAATCTCTTTAAATTTTGGAAAAATAATTTTTTATAGCTCTTCTTTAATTTCTTCAACAAAACTTTGTTGCTCATTTGGTAGATAAAATAACAGTTTTTTGGCTTTTTGAAAGTTTTGATGCATTTTTAGAATAAATGTAACTCTTATATTTGTAGCAGGATGTGGATCTTCACCTGATTCAAATTTGCGTCTACATAATTCTTTTGAATAATTACACATATTTTCATTTTTTAAATCTGGTAACAAAGACTCTTCTTCATCATTGAGAAAATCTGAAAAATAAACTCCTAAACAGGGGCTATCTGTTGCAAAAATGGATCCTAAATCGGCTTCCGCGTCTCTGTTATTGTTATTTTGTGAAACTATACTTTTACGTATAAATTGTACTAGGTGCATTTTTTCATGAGCTTGAATACAACATATTTCATTATCAGATGTTGATGGATCCTCTAAAAAATAAACAGAAAAACCGGTCCCAATAACAAAATTATCTCGTATTGCTCTAGCCACACCAAAAAAATCGCCCTCACGTGTATCATAAATAAAATCTCTTTTAGTATAATAGTTATAATTCAAATTAAATTTTTTATTCAGATCATTGGTTATATTATTAAGATTTGTTAGTTGTTCATCTATTTCATAATAACGTACATTATATTCACGACATTCATCTGAAAATTCTTTATATTCACTACGTTTATTTGAAAATTCTTTGCGTTCTAATTCACGATCAAATGGATAACCGTAATATTTAAAAACTTCCGATGTACATTCCGTTCCGATTTCATTTTGATAATTTTCTAAAATTTGTGTTTTATTTATAAATTCATCATGAATGCTAAAACTACTATTTCTTTTTTTACAAATATCTCTTGCTTCTATAAGGGATTGTGTTGCATTAAAATCTTGACCGTAAGATTCATCACCAATTACGCCGTCAAGATCAAACGTTACAGATCTTGATGGATTATCTGCATAACAGGTAACTTTATAATTGGATTTAATTTCGCAACAAAATTTTTCGCCTTTGTCCGTTTTATCGCAAACACCAAATATTTTATTTTCGTCCCAACTATTTCTTGAAACTCTACGAACAGCTTTAGGCCATAAATCATTTCTAAATTTTGCTTCTGAAATCATGTCGGAAATTTCAGGCATTAAAAGCATGATTAACATGAAAATTAAAATGTAGTTATGTGCTTTTGAGCAAGTTAAATTAAATTTTTTAGGATGTCTGTTTTCAAAACGTTCAGACTCACCCTTATCTTTTTTAAAGATATGTTTATTTAAATCTTTATTATCTTGTTTTTGTTTACGTAAATCAGGATTTTTATAAAAGGGAAAGAAACTCTTTTTACCTGCATTTAAATTAAATGCGTTTAAAGTGGCTAAAGATAAAAATAGTATTTTTAAAAACTTTTTCACAAATACTCCATTTTTTAGCAAAATTTATTAATTTTATTTGATATAGTTTAATTGTATAAAAATTAAAATAATTTTACAAATGGCAATATTTTATGGGTTTTACATAGAATATTGGAGTTTTTTTGCAAAAAACTCAGTTTTAAACCTAAGAAATTTAATCTACTACTATTATGTGAATTTATAATACTTTGTGATAATATTATCTAATCAAAAATTAATAAGTTTTCAATATGAATTTGCATTTAACGGTTTTATTATATTTTGCTTAAATTTTCGATTCAATCGTTACATCGTTTTATATTGTTGAGTTAATATATAAACTTGAAGTAAATTAATGGAATTTGATCTTTCTAAATTTGGGATTAATAACAGTTGGAGTATTGGTTTTAAATATCTCAAAGATTAAATAAATCTAAATTGGGGGCTTCTTATGAAAATTTCAAACAATTTATTTTTAAAATTATTATTTTTATCTGTATTTACGTTTATCTCGAATTCAATCAAACCTATTGATTTTAAGTTGGGTGAAAATTATACCTATTATCTTGAGGATCAGAAAAAATTTGTAAAAGAAAATTTATTGGATCCTGAAATTAAAAGTAAAATAGATAAATTTTTTAAAAATATTGGCGTAAATTTTCAGGAATTAGTTGATGAGATAAAACCTATTGTGTACGAGTATCAACGAATAGATTTACTTGATAATGATTTGGGTGAAAAGTATAAATTAAAAAATTCTTATTTTGATAAATATAAAGAATATTTTAAAACCAAGTGGAAAGATATTAAAAGAAAATTAAAAGATAATGGATGTAAGATTTTAAAAAATGATGGCAGGCTTGCTTTTGCACTACCTGAATCTTTAGGTAATTATGTATTCAAGCTTAATTCACCGGAAGTGTTGGCACAAGAATACTTTTATCAAGAAAATGTTGGCAGAATTTTAAATTCTATAAAAATTAATTCTTTAAATTTTAAAAATATTCGAGCACCTAAAAAATATTTATATCAAGTAGGTCAAGATATAGAACTTAATGATCATAATTATTTTGTTATCGAAGAATTTATTAAAATAGATAAAAATAATATGGTTTTATTCCATTTATTGGAAATTTCTGAAGAAGATTTGTCTTATTTGCTTTATGCAATTAAAAAAAGTTTTTTAACAGATTTAGGTCTTGGAAATGGTGTTGATGGTGCCAATTTAGTAATGAATATTGATGGTAAAATAGTTTTTATAGATACACCGCAAAATGAAAAACGTTCCATATCTATTTTTCCATATTCCGGAGATTGTAAAGAATTGTATTTGGCTGATATGTGTTTAAAAAGCAAAAATTTAAATGATCAAGAAGTTGGGCAATTAATTATTGATATAATTATTACGGCAAAACACGGTTTAAATAATATTTATAATTGGCTTGGTTATAATAGATGGCTGAAAATATTTGATGAGCAAGATTATAATTTGTCAGACGATCAAAAAAATATATTAAAAATAAAACTTGAAAATAACCGTGAAATTATAAAACGACATGCACTTGAATCTGTAGACGATATTAAAAAATTAATTAAACAGGTTAAAAGTTTTGATCCACACGAAGTTTTAAAAAAATATTCAGATAAAATATCATTGAAAAACGAGTTAAAGCAAATATTTAATATAATGTGAACTAGATTTAATTTTTAGTAAAAATTAGCTAAAACTTCTTTTTCACTCAAAAATTCATTAAATTTTAGCCAATGATCTATCTGCTTTTGTATAATCGTCTCGTTTATATTTATTTTATTTTTATAAGCAGCACTGTACCAAAAACATGTAGTTTTTATTCCCAAATCTGACATTTCTTTGTCAACATCTAAACAATTACTATGACTATCATCAACAAAAATTAATTTTTTGGGACGCCAGTTTATTCTATTAAAAAATTCTATTAACACTTTACTTTTAGGATTTCTTGCGGCACTCAAAACACCTTTATAATAAACCGGATAAAAACCAAAAACTTTTTTTAAATTATCAAATTCTATTTCTTGAATATTAAAACTGGAGCTAAAATCCAATCCTATTTTTTTTAATAAAGAATCCCGCCATATTTGCATATTTTCTACAAAACCATATTTTCCTGCGTTACTTGCCGTTAGTCCTATAACTTTAAGATTTTTAGCTTGCAGATTTTTAATTGTTTCAATTGTAATATTTTCGGTAGGAATAAATTCAGTTTTTGCAAATACTGCACTGGCAAATATATTATAGTATTCGGCCATGTTTTTTTCTGGATCAAGTTGATTGAAAGATTGTCTTAATTTTTTAATAAAATCTGTATGTGTAGCTGCAAAATCTTCTAATTTTCTATACAAAAGATAAAACATTCCACTATCAGAATTTATCAAAGTGTCATCTAAATCAAACGCAACGAGAGTTTCTCCATCTAAATAATCAAAATTAGAAACAGCTTGAGAAATGGAATCTATAGATTTTATTTCAGCTTTTATAGTTGAATTAATAGTTATAGTAACAATAGAAATCATAATAATAATATTTTTAATTAAAAAATTTTTCATACATTTAGGCTCCGCCTATATTTTTTATAATACAGTTTTTTTCAAGCGATAGATTACCAGATAAATTTAGGTTAGTATATATATTTTCTGCGCATTCTACAGGGTTTCTTTTGCTTGAATCTACTATAAAATCATAATTAATATTTGATGTAATGTTAACAAAATTTTTATCAATTAGTTCAAAATGTTTAATTAATATATCTTTTATTTCATTGTAGTTTTTTATTTCGATATCTGTACTATTTTTAGGAGGTGTGTAAGCATATTCTATATCTTTAATAGATATCTGCCCAACAATAATATCATTTTTAGATTTTTGGGGTTTGTAGATATCTGCAAATCTTACAACATCAATTAAAGATCTGATATTTTCTAAATTATTTTCTCTTATAGCTTGTTCATTTCTTTGAAAAACCCTTTGCGCCAAAATATTTAATGGGCAGTAAACCAATATCATTTTTGTATTTAAACCATTAAGTCTTGACAGACCATGAAGTAATTCTTTTTCTCCTTCTATTCCAGAAAGTACCGTATCTATACATATATTTATGCCCTGTTTGGCAAGTTGATTTATTTTATCAAACATTTTATCGCTGGCATTCCATATGCGCTCTATAAATTGA
>JAHIKO010000063.1 GCA_018897535.1 Candidatus Dependentiae bacterium | reverse complement strand
TTTTATCTAAATTATTAAACTTTAAATAATATTTATATGCATCTGCAGTAATCACAAAGCCTGATGGAATTGAAACACCCTTTTTTGTAAGTTGTTGAATCATTTCACCTAATGAAGCATTCTTACCACCCACAAGTGAAATATCGTTTATACACAACTCTTCAAATCGTTTTATAAATTTCATGGAAATTAAACCTCTTTTTTTACTATATCTCTATAAAATGATAATCTAAAATAAAAGGACTTAAAATGGCTTTTAAAAAACTCACTTTTATTATTTACGACGGAATTTCAAATTCTGTTTTTACAAGTCAAGTTTTAAAACCATTACTTAATTTACTACAAGAAGACAATAATATCGAAATAAACTTAATATCTTTTGAAAAAACAAGACCCACAAATAAATTTTTACTAAAACTTATACCAGCACATGATCGCTTACACTTTATTTTATGTAGACGGTTACCTTTTGTAGGTAAATTCACATTAAATTTTGCTATTTTTCAGCTAATAAAACTTTTTACAATAATCGAGCATGGCAATATAATTGCACGAGGACCACTTGCTGGACTCGTTGCACAACAAACCCTAAATAAAATTTATAAAAATAGAAATCACAATACCATTCTTACAATTCAAGCTCGCGGTCTTTGCGCTGAAGAATATAGATATACGTATCAAGATTTAAAAGAAAATTTTATTATTAAAAAATATAGAAAATATATATATAAAAAATTATTAAAAATAGAGCAACAAGCTTATAAACAACAAATTAAAAATAAATTTATTAAAAAAATAGAATCAGTAAGTCCGGCATTAAAAGAATATTTAGCCACAACATTTAAAGCTAGCAGATCAAAAATTGAAATAGCACAAAAAGATTTACCACAAAAAATAAATTTTGAACAAATTAAAATTTGGAGACAAGAAGTCAGAAAACAACTTAACATATCTGAAAACCAAACAGTTTATTGTTATAGCGGTTCATACAAACCATGGCAATGCATTCCGGAAATAATAGAATATTTTTTAGAACAATATAAAATCAATCAAAATAGTTTTTTACTTTTACTTTCACCTGATAAACAAGATCTAATTTATTTACTAAAAACAAAAAATATACCTGATAAAAATTATATAATTATTAATTCAAATTATAGCGATTTATATAAATATATGGCTGCAAGTGACATTGGTTTATTATTTAGAGATAAAGATATAATTAACTGGGTCTCAAGACCAACTAAGATGCTTGAGTATCAAACAATCGGGCTTAAAATTGTCCATAATAATACGATAGAGTTACTTGATAATCAAAACTGAATGGATTGTCCAAATCTTAGAATATGTAAATTTTTATCAACCAATAATTTTTGTTGTTCTATCCAATAATTATTAAGTTTTTGTACCGGCAAATAAAAAGTATCAAGATTACCTTTAAATGTACCCCAATGCATTGGAATAAAATTTTTTGCATTTAAATCGATAAAAGCATTTAAAGCTTCAATAGAATCAATATGAGAATATTTTACAATTTTTCTGGGTTCGACCGGACCGATAGGTAATAAAGCAACATCTATAGAATTAAATTTTTGAGCTATATCTTTAAAATGCGAGTCATAAGCAGTATCGCCTGCAAAATAAATATTTTTATTATTTGCAGTTATCATCCAGCTACCCCAAAGAGATTTATTAATTTGATTTATAGATCTACCGGACCAATGAACAGCCGGTAAAAAGTTAAATTCTATAGTTCTATCATCTAATGTAAATACAAAATTTTGCCACCAATCAAACTCAAAAATATTTTCAAATTTATTTTTTTCAAACCATTTTTTAGTATTCTTTGGAGTAAGCATAATTGCATTATGTTTTTTTAATTTCAGTAAACTTTTATAGTTCATGTGATCCGCATGGTCATGAGAAATTAATATAAAATCTATTTTAGGCAAATTATTAATATCTATTCCGGGCGGTAAAACTCGTTTAAATAAAAACATCGAATCATAAAATATTGGATCAACTAAAATATTAAACCCGGAAATTTGAATTAAAAAAGAAGAATGACCAATCCAAGTTACAATTAAATCTTGGCTTTGTTTTATAGGTATGGATGGAGTGAACCAATCAAGAAGATTAATATTTTCAAGATATTTTTTTGAATTATTAGATCTTATAAACATAGGTAAAGATTTTATAAAACAATGAGCAAGTTCTTTAACTCTTTCAAATTGCGTCAAAGTTTTTTGTTTATAAATATTTTTATTCATAACTCCCCTACTCTATTTTTCCACACCCAAGACAAATTTCACCCTCATAAAAAACGGCAAATTGACCTGATGCAATCCCCTGATCATCTTTATCTAAAATTACTTTAGCTTTATTTGTATCCAGAAATATTAGTTCACAATTATATAAATATTCGCCGTGTCTTATTTTAACTTTTAAATTTTTATCTTCAGGAGCAATTCCTAGAATCCAATTAAAATCAGATACAAAAAATTCTTTTCTATTTTTTTCATCAGAATAATATTTATTAGAAATATAAACTATATTGTTATTTGTATCTTTAGAAACTACATACCATGGTCCGCCTGAAAGTCCAATTCCTTTACGTTGTCCAACTGTATAAAACCAAAAGCCTTCGTGTTGTCCAACAACTATTCCTGTTTCAATTTCTACAAAATCACCCTGTTTTTCTCCAAGATATTGCTTTATAAAATCACCAAATTTTATTTTACCCAAAAAACAAATACCTTGGCTGTCTTTTCTTTTAGCATTAGGCAAATTATTTTCTATAGCAATTGAGCGTACCTGCTCTTTTTTTAGATGACCAATTGGAAAAAGAATTTTAGATAGCTGTTCTTGGTTTAAATGTGATAAAAAGTATGTTTGATCTTTAAAACTATCAACAGCTTTTTTAAGAAAAAATTTGTTAGCTTTTTGCTCTATTTGTGCATAATGACCTGTCGCAATTTTATCAAATTTACCTGCAACTTCATCAAAAAAAGCACCAAATTTTATTCTTTTATTACAAAAAATATCCGGGCTTGGGGTTCGACCGGCTCTAACTTCATCTATTGTATAAGATACAATTTTATCCCAATATTGCTTTTGCATATTTACAACTTTTAATGTAACACTTAGTTGTTCACAGACCTGAGTCACATATCTCAAATCTTCTTCCCATGGGCACTGCCCAAGATAAGAAACTTCATCTTCAAGCCAAATTTTTAAATAAAAGGCTGTTAACTCATACCCTTGATCTTTTAACAATTTTAGAGCAACAGAGCTATCAACTCCACCGGAAACCAATACTGCAATATTCATGTTAATTTATGATAATATCTCTAAATTTTTCTTATAAAATTCTGTTGAAAATATATAATCAAAAATTTCATTAATATAAGCTTTTTTATCATTCCAAAGATTTAATATTTTAGATTCCCATTCACTATATGGAACAGTGGTATTTTGTGCTAAAATTGCAATAAAATACGCAAATAATTTCATCTGATAAACAGGTGCATATTTTTTAAAACTTAACATACCAACAATATCGGGAGATAATGTCTTAGATAAATTTATAACAGACTTTATAGCATTTATGGATAAATTATTTGCAATTGCCAAATTCAAAAATTCCATCCAAAACTCTGCCGGTAAATTTTCTGTTAAGCTCTTGGATAAGTTATTCAAAAATTCTGCTGAATATTTGTCTTTTTCTTGTAAGGCTTCCAAAATTACAATCAAATCAATTTCTTGTTTTTCTATTTGTTCAAAAAGAATTTTATCTTGATCATTTATAACTGTTTTTTTTAGTTCAGCCATAATATCGGCTTCATTAGAATCTATAACTTGTTCATCTTGAGCATTCAAAACTATAGCAGAAAAGCTTAACAAAAATACCACTAAAAACATTTTCAATTTATTCATAAAACACCTAAACTATATAAAAAAATTAATATTCGCTGTTTTATTGTCGCAGACTAGATAAAAAGCGCAAGCGGCATAATTTATTTATAGTACAAATTATAATTAAACAAAATCAAGCCGTTTTTTAAGCATTTTAAAAGACCAAATACTCATAATAATTAATGTAATTAATAATACTAAACTGCAAACCCAAAAATTTATAGATCCATTTTGCCCGAGCATTACAGCTCGCATACCCTCTGTCATATAAAAAATAGGGTTTAAAAGCATAAAATAAGACACTTTAGGAGCCACAGCATGAACAGAATCCCACGAAAACTGAAATCCTCCCAAAAACCATAATGGGAAAATTATTCTAACCCATAACATCTCAAATTTATCCATTGATGGAATAAGTGCGGCAACAAGAAGAGATGCTGTTGAACAGACTAAATTGACAAGAACAAGTAAGAATAAAAATTTTGTCCAAGCAATAGCAAAAAAATTAAGCTGACTCCATAATATTAATTTTGCTAATGGAAGTAAGAATATTGCCATTACACTACCAACAATTGTATTATAAAGTACATTACTACATAAAACTGTTGCTGTATGTGTTGGTAATGTTAAATAATACGCTATTATTTGATCATGTTCAAAATCAGCCACCATTTTTGCTGCAGTTCCATAAATTTCAAATATTGCACCAGATGCTATTATTCCTGCAAACTGAAAAACCCCAAATTTTTCTGACAATCCAAACGATTGCATTAAGTAACCAGAGACAAACATCGTACAAGAAGCCCAAATATAATAATTAATAAATTTATCAAAAAGTACTTTTCTTATATTTGTAAATTTTAAACTCAATAATTGTTTTAATACATTCATATCAACTTGAAATAACATACTCATAATCATTCCTTATTTTCTTGCATTAATGCCAAAAAAACATCTTCTAAATTCTTTTTCTTAAAATCTGATACTAGCTTTTCCGGAGTATCAATTAATTTAATAAGACCATTGTCCAAAATACAAACTCTATCAGAAAGAAATTCAGCTTCATCTAAATAGTGAGTGGTTAAAATAACCGTAACACCTTCTTGTTTAAGTTCTCTAATTATTGCCCAAATTTCACGTCGTATATGAGGATCAAGTCCAACAGTTGGTTCATCAAGTAATACTATTTTAGGAGAATGCATTAAACACCGGGCTATCGTAAAACGCTGTTTATATCCACCAGATAAAACATCAGATTTTCTTGGTAAATATTCTTTAAGACCAAATTGATCTGTTAATTTTTTAAGTCTTATATTAATTTCACTTTCTGACAAACCATACAAGCGACCCGAAAAAATTAAATTTTGTTCAAGCGTTAAAAAATCATCTAAGTTTGGTTTTTGAGGGCAGAACCCAACCATTGATCTATAATTTACCAAATTATCATAAATTGATTTACCTTCAAAAATTATATCACCTTCAGTTGCTGGGTGTAATGTAGCAATTATAGAAGAAAGCGTTGATTTGCCGGCACCATTAACACCAAGTAGAGTTATAACTTCGTTATTGTAAATATCAAGAGTTACACCCTTTAAAGCGCTTATAGGCTTTTGCCCTTTTTGTTTATAAATTTTTTTAATATTTTTTATCTGTAAGAGTTTATTAGACATAATAATTCCCTAATTAATTTTTAAAACAAATCTTTACCTGAACGATTAATATCAGGCCAAGTAAAAACTACCCCCGCATATGTAAGTGTATGATAAAAGAAATTAATATGTAAAGGAAATGAACACTAATAGATGCAACAAGTAATTATTTACTTGGATTTTGACACACTAGCAATAATTTTAACCAAAACTTTCATGAAACAACTCCTTGAGAAAATAGAGCTTAAAATAATATTATTGATTTTATATAATCATAAACTTTACAAATTGGCAATATATTTTAAAAAAAATTATTTTATAAACTAGCTGCTATCTCCAATAATCTATTATATTTTGCAACACGCTCGCCTCTGACCTGCGCTCTAGATTTATATTAAATTAAAATATTTTATATTTTTTTATCTAAAATATCATTGGCACACTTCATACCCGAACCTATAACAGCTTCAACGCCACCGCCCGAAACTGAAGCGCTTGCCAAATATAAACCTTTGACAGACGTCTTAAAATATGGACGATTTTTGTTTTCGGAAAAATCAAAAGAATATATAGCCCCTTCTGGCATAGATGTAAATTTTTCATAAGATTTTGGGGTTAAAATATCTTTAAATATAATTTTTTTGCTAAAACCTGGAATAAACATTTCAACCTTATCAATTATTTTCTGAGCCATTTTTTCTTTATATTTTGCGTATTCTAACGAGTTTAATTCCGAAAAATCTTTGTATTTAGCCAATGTTATAAGGGTCACGCTAGCTTTACCTTTTGGAGCCAAATTTGAATTTATATTCGAACCAATTAATACATGACAACTATTTGGAATAGATATAAAAGATGTATGCTGTGATAAATCCATGTCAACTCCTAAATTAACAACAAATGCAGATGTGGACATCTTTAACTTATTAACAGCTTTAACAAAATTTTGGTCAATATTATCTTGATCCAAAAGTTTCGAAAATGTTGTCTTTGCATTAACATTTGCAATAATAATTGGGCTTAAAAATATCTGTTCTCCAACATTAATACCATAAACTTTATTATCTTTTACAAGAATTTTATCCACTTTACGACTTGTTAACACAGTCCCATTGTTTTTTTCAATAAAATCTTTTAGTGTGTTAACAAAACTTTGGACGCCTCCTTGTGGATGGCAACCGCCATAAATAAAATATTGCAAACTAACAAATAAACTGCCACTTGCAGGAATTTGGTCTGCATGGGCTCCAATATATCCAAGCAAAGAACAAAGTATATTTTTTAGTTCTTCATTTTTAAAAAATTCATTAAGAATTTGTTCGTATGTTACTGTTGACCATTTTTTATAAATATCCCAATATTTTTCAGCTTGATTTGATCTTTCTAAAATTGCTTGTTCAGCTTGATTTAAAAATTTTTCAAGATTTTCTTTTTCTTCCGGAAAATATTTTGATAGTTGTTTTATAAAATCTTGTTTTGTTCCATCAAATATAATTTTTTGATCTCCAATAAAATATGTGCGTTTATGTAAAACAAAAAGATCTTCTTTTTTAAGCTCAAGAATATCCAAAAGCCTTTGCGTTGCTCCAAATTTCCATAAACCACTTATATCTTCAACACCAACTGTACAATAAAATCCATTACGCATATAAGAAGAACAAAATCCACCAACCTGTTCATGTTGCTCTAAAACCAAAACTTTATATCCATTTTTTGCTAAAATTGATGCACATGACAATCCACCAACTCCAGAACCAACAACAATAGCATCATATTCATTAAATTGTTTAATTTTTGAAATTTCACTAGAAGCAACCCAGTTATATTTAGCTGTAGTATCAACTTTTTTTTGTGTCCAATCACAACTGCTAAAAAATACTGTAATTAGCCATAAAATAATATGAATTTTATTAAATATTAATTTTTTCATAAGATCCTTTTATCCAGCTTTTGATAAATATCTTTTCTATGTCCAATTGCAACAATATATATAATAATTTTTTCATGTTTTATAGAATAAATAACCCTATAATCTCCAACTCTCAAGCGATATAACAAATTTTTTGATTTTAATTTTTTAATATTCAAATTGCTATGATTAACAGAAATTAACAGCTTAATCTTATCCAATATTTTTGATATTGTTTGTCTATCAATTTTCTTAAGATCTTTGGTTGCTTCATCTGCAAAAACAACAGTATAGCCCACACATGGTGGATGTATCATTTTTTACTTCCTCTTGCCTAAAAAAGCCTTTTCCACATCCTCAAGCTTATGCGTTTTAGTTTTTTTTGCCAAAATTTTTTCAGCACGTTTTATATCATAAGAATCTTCAAGCTCTTCTATCAGCGCATTGTAAGCCTTAATATCAAGTTGAACGGCAAGAGGCTTACCATCAGCTCCAACTAGAAATTTTGGTTGAAATTTTTGTTTTTTCATAAATATTCCTTTAATTTAACATTCTATTTTATCTTCTAAAGCATTTCTAAATTTTTGTAAATATTTCTAAAATTACAAATTTGCCTCTATCTCCAATAATCTATTATATTTTGCAACACGCTCGCCTCTGCATGGAGCTCCGGCTTTCATAAAAGCAGAATTGGTACCAACGGCCAGATCAGATATAAACGTATCCATAGTTTCACCGGATCTGTGAGATATTACTGTTTTATAATTGTTATCTTTTGCCAATTTAATAGCATTGAGAGTTTCCGTTACCGTACCAATTTGATTAGGTTTTATAAGTACGGAATTGGCAACTTTTTTATCTATGCCAATTTTAATTAATTTTGGATTTGTAACAAAAATATCGTCACCTACAAGTTGAATATTTCCACCCAATTTTTCTGTCAAAAATTTCCAGCCGGACCAATCATCTTCGCAAATACCGTCTTCTATGGAATAAATAGGGTAGCTACTAATTAAATTGTCATAAAAAGTTACAAGTTCCGTTGTATTAAGATTATCTGAGCCAATTTCATATATTTTTTCTTTTTCGTTATAAAATTGTGATGCGGCAACATCAAGACAAAAAACTATATCTTTACCAACAGAATAACCACTATTTTTAACTGCAAAAACAAGTAAATCTAATGTTTTTGTTATTATATCTTTACCTGAACCTAAAATTTTTGGAGCAAAACCACCCTCATCTCCAACCCCGACAGAATATCCCTCTTTTTTAAGTATATTTTTTAAATTTTGGTAAACAATTACAGCTCTTTGCAGTTTTTCAGAAAAGCTATAATTACCAACCGGCATAATCATAAATTCCTGGAATGGAATCCCATTATCGGCATGAGCCCCGCCATTTAACACATTAAACATTACATTTGGCAATAAAAAATTGTTGTTACCAAAAATTTTGCCAATAAATTTATATAATTCGAGATTTTCCATATAGGCTTGAGCTCTTGTAACTGCCATACTTACAGCCAAAATTGCATTTGCGCCCAAGTTAGCTTTATTTTCAGTATTATCAAGGTTAATTAGCTCTTGGTCCATAATTTTAAAATCAGGCAATTTATTAATAAATTTAGGGGCAATAATATTATTTATATTCCCAATAGCCTTAAATACACTTTTACCCATATATATATTTTTATCACAATCACGCAATTCTAAAGCCTCAAGCTTACCAGTAGAAGCCCCGGATGGCACACTGGATTTAACTAAATAATTATTATCCAATAATAGATTACATTCAATTGTTGGCCAACCTCGTGAATCTAAAATTTGCATAGCCAATATTTTCTTTATTTTCATAAACAACTTTCTTGTTAAAATTGACATTTAAACAATATATAGTTATCTATATTAACTGTTAAAATCAACAAAAAATAATTTTTAAATAAAAAGAAAGAATTAAAATGTTTACACTTATACTTTCAATTTTAACTACAAAAGCAGATATGTATAAAGAATACACACATCCGGCGGTACAAGATTTTTTTACAAAATATGGTCAATTTTTTGTAATGCTAATTTTTATATTAATTTTTTATTTTATGCTTATAAGACCACAAAGCAAACAACGTCAAGCTATAAATAATATGATTAATAATTTAAAAATCGGCGATAAAATAATTACCAAGGGTGGAATAATAGCTCAAATTTCTCAAATAAAAGAAGAAACATTGATAATAGAAGTTGAAGCCGGAACTAAAATAGAAATATTAAAACATGCAGTTGTTTCTTTAATTAATGACGATCAAAAATAAATTTAGTCTTTTAATATGCCTGTTGTTTTTAATAGCAGGCATATCTTTTCAAGAGCTCTTTTCATTTAAATTTTATTTTTCACTTTTAATAACAGCTTTAACAGATGTAGTTGCTTTTTTATTTTTGAGAAAAAATTTTAAAGCAATATTTATCTGCTCAATATTTTTTTTCACAGGCACAATAATTCTTAATTATCAAAAAAATAGTTACGAATTTTTACAAAAAAAATTAGAAAATAAAATTATAAATATCAAAGCAGAAGTAATAAACAAAGAAATAAACAAATTTGGTAAAATAAAAGAAGAAATTTTATTAAAAGTTATTGCAACAAATGATCCAAGTTTAATTAACACAAATTTTAATATAATTTTGTATTTATACACAAATACAAATATTGAACACAACCAAATATTATTAATAAAAAACCTAAAAATAAAAAATTTAAGTAAAAGAACAGGTTTTAAATATTATTTAATAAAAGAAGATATAAATGCAACGATATTTACCCAAAAAATAGATTACGAGATTATTGAAAATCAAAAAAATTTTATAACTAAAAAAATCTATGAATTTAAAAGAAATCTATTTATAAATCTTAAAAATAAAATAAATAATGCTAATTTTAGTTATTTCTCATCAATATTTTTGGGATATAAAAAAGAGTCAATCAGTAATCAAGAAAAAAATCTATTTAATATTTGGGGAATATCTCATTATCTTGCAAGATCCGGGCTTCATATCGTTTTATTTATTTTAATTTGGCAACTAATTTTGTCTCTTATTCCAATTAATTTAAATTTTAAAAATATAATTTTATTATTCTTAGTTCTCTTATATACAATACTTTCATGGTCAAGCATATCTCTTTTAAGAGCTTTTTATGCATTTGTATTTATACAATCCGGAAATTTATTAAATCAACAAACAAAATATTTACATTTATTATCATTAACATGCCTGATAACTTTATTATTAAATCCCATACAATTATTTTTTGTTGACTTTCAGCTTACATATGGATTAACATTTACACTCATTTTAATAAAGGAGATGGGATGAAAAAATTATTTTTTTTATATTTAATATTTACGCAACTTTGTGCTATCGAAAATAAAAATTATACAGTTATGTGTTATATGACATCAAATAACGATCTTTTTGCATTTTCAGAAAAAAATATAGATCAAATGAAAAAAATAGGCTCAAACAATAATTTAAATATTCTTGTACAACAAGATGTTTTTGAAAAAACTGAATCAAAAAGAATTTTTGTTAAAAAAAATAAACTTGAAATAATACAAACATTAACAGAAAAACCTGAAAGCATAAGTGGTACACCTGAAAATCTCTTTAGTTTTGTAAAATGGTGTATTGAAAATTATCCGGCAAAAAAATATTTTTTAATTTTATGGGATCATGGTTCAGGAATAATTGATCCAAATATATGGAAATTTAATCATGCAAATCTTTATATATTTAATCCGGAATTGGGTTTATTTGAACTGAATAGAGATGAAATTAACAAACGCGGAATATGCTTTAATGAAGTTTTTGATGTCTATTTAAATAACCAAGATTTAAAAAATACTCTTAGAAAAATTTCTATAGAACTTTTAGCCGGTAAAAAAATTACATTAGGATTTGATGCGTGCAATATGGCTATGGCAGAAATTGCTTTTCAAATTAAAGATTATGTTGATATTATAATTGCATCACAAGAAACAGAGCCGGGAAGCGGTTGGAATTATGAAACGCTTTTAAAACCATTAAAATCAAAAGATTTAACGCCGCAAGAGTTTGCAAAAGCAACTGTCGAATCTTATCAGAAATATTACGAGAAAACATTTGCAGATTTTACCCTTTCTGCAGTTAATATAACTGAATTTGATTTATTAACAAAAAAAATAGACTCTATTGCCCAAGATTTAATAACAATATTAAATTCAGAAAATAAAAAAATAATTTTAAGTGAACTTACAAAAATCAGAACAAGTAGAAAATATTCAACAATATTTGCAAATCCGGATTACATAGATCTTAATAATTTTTTTACAAGTCTTAGCGATTTTGTTAAAAAAAATATTAATAACGAAAAATATAAAATAAATAAAAAAGAATTTGATAACTTAAATACAAATTTAATAACAGCAACAGAGATATTAAATAAATTAGTGTTAAAAAAAACATTTTGTTTTTCATTGCCATTTGCCGATGGAATATCAATATATTTTCCAACAAAAAAAATACATAATTCTTATGAAAAAACAGATTTTGCGACTACAAACAAATGGCTAGATTTTTTAAAAGCTTATGTAAAATTAAGATAACTTTATTTAATTACTTATTTTCGCCAGGCTTATCTCCAAAACTTTCTTTTAAATCACCGTTAAATACAACTTTACGTTCACAGCGCTTTTTATTTTTATTATATCTAAACGTGACCGTTGTAAGTTTTTTTGAATCAACTCTTACCTTAGCACCATAAGAGTTATACTTACTCCAAACTCTTGAATCTATACCCTCGTCTCTCGCTTGAGCTACAGTTGGCATGGCATATTTTTCACTGAGCATTTCAATTTTCATTTCTGTAACATCTCTATTTATATCATAATTGCTGCTACTGCCGTCTTTAATTCGATCGTTGCTTGCAATAACCTTATTTCCCACATCACACGAAAATTTTATTGTCTTTCCAGTTGTATTTAAAACTCTAAGCTCACCCGATAAAAACATAAAACAGGACAAACCATATAAAAACATAAAAATTTTACTAACTCAAAAAATAATACAAACTAAATTAAAAATAAAAGATAAATAATAAAGGTTACAAATATTGTAAATATAAAGGCTTTTGAATTATGAAAAAGCAAGAAGAATTAAATCTAATAAAAAAAAATTATGAAAAGTGTCAAAAATGCCCATTGGCAAAATTGGGCAGAACCCAAGTAGTTTTTGGTAAAGGAAATTCAAATGCAAAACTAATGTTCATAGGCGAAGGCCCCGGAAGAGATGAAGATTTGCAAGGCTCACCATTTATCGGCAGAGCCGGGCAATTGCTAACAAAAATGATTGAGGCTATGGGACTTAAAAGAGAAGATGTGTATATATCAAATGTAGTGAAATGTAGACCGCCAAATAACAGGACTCCATTACCCGATGAAAGCATTATCTGCAAAAAAGAGATTCTAGCCAAAGAAATAGCCTTAATAGAACCACAAATTATTTGTTGTCTTGGCTCAAGTGCCACCAAAGCACTCTTGGGAGATGAAATAAAAATAACCCAAATACGAGGACAATTTTTTGAACTTAACGGAATAAAAATTATGCCAACCTTTCATCCCGCATATCTATTAAGAAATCCAAACGCAAAAAGACCGGTCTGGCAAGATTTGCAAAAAATAATAGCCAACCTGAAATAAATCTCAAATTATTATAACCACCTAAAAATAAGAATTCTTGTCTATTCAGACATAATGTGGATAACTATGTGGATAATATGTGGATAACATGTGGATAACTTTTTTAAAGTCAAAAAAACACACTCAAAAAGCCCTGCAGCAAAGCGTTTTAAAAAATGTACAAAAAACACACAGGCTTTAGCTCGAGCAGCGCGACATATTGACAAACAGGCTAAAAGTTATCCACATGTTATCCACATGTTATCCACATGTTATCCACATTTTTTGGAGAATAAGAAATGCCGTAGAATAAAGGGTAAAGTGCTATTTTTTTGAAAGTTATCCACATTTTTTGGGGTCACTCATTATTATTAATATATATATATATATAATAAATAATAATAATGAGCGGGGTACCCCCCCATAAAAATAAATCTTTGGGTGTTTGACTTCGCTTCACTTTTTTTGTTTTTAATTTAGAATGAATATGTGTTTTATTTCAGTTCTGTTCAATTTTCTTAATTTATACTATTTAGGGATAAGGCTACTGTGAATTTAATTGATGTTATAGAAGGCCTAGTTGATGAGCGTGGCCTTGATAAAGAAAGTGTTATTTCGGCTGTTTGCGAAGGCGTCTTGGCGGCTTTTCAGAAAAAGTTTCCAGAAACTCCTTTAAAAGTTGTTTTCAATAAAAAAATAGGCGAACTTGAAGCATTTGTCGATAAAACTGTTGTTGCTACAGCTAAGGATAGTGATACAGAAATTTCTTTAAGAAGGGCAAAAGTTATTGATGCCAAGGCTAAAGTTGGCGATATTATTGCCGTTCCATTTGAGCATAAAATCGGACGAATTGAAATTTTGACTGCAAAACAAATTATTGCTAATAAAATAAAGGCATTGGAGCAATCTTCCGTTTACAATGATTTTAAAGACAAACAAGGTTCTATTATAAGTGGTACTGTGTATAAAAGAGAACGTGCCGGTTTTGCTGTCAAAATAGGCGAAATTACAGCGCTTCTTCCAAATGAAAATCTTATTCCAATGGAAAATTTAAGAGCCGGGCTTCCAATAAGAGCATTGTTAAAAGAAGTTTTGCCTGTTTCTATGGGCGATTACCAATTAATCTTGGACAGAGGTTCTGCTGCATTTGTCAAAAAGCTTTTGGAAATAGAAATTCCGGAAGTTTTTGAGGGTGTTGTTGAGGTAAAAAAAATTGTTCGTATTCCAGGATATAAAACAAAAGCTGTTGTTTTATCCAATAATAAAGATATAGATCCTGTCGGAACTTGTGTTGGCGTTGGGGGTTCTAGAATAAAGCCTATTTTAAGAGAGCTCGGTCAAGAAAAAATTGATTTAATACAGACAACGGATTCATTGGAGTCGTTAATTAAATTAAGTTTGAAGCCTGCTGAAATTGATAAGGTTGCTATTGAAGGCGATGGTAAGGCAATGGTCTGGTTGGCTCAGGATCAACGTTCATTGGCTATTGGAAAAATGGGGCAAAATATAAATTTAGCTTCTCGTTTAGTTGGATTGGAGATTCAACTGCAGGATGTTGGTGGTGAGGATTCATCTAAGAAATAAGCAATTTGATTTTGGGGTTTTTATTTTTGAAAAGAGTGTTTATGCGTATATATGAGTTTGCTAAAGAAAAAAATCTCTCCAGTAAGGAGATTTTAGAAGTTTTAAAAAGCAATGGCTATGAATTTGCAAGCCATATGTCCGTAATTTCTGATCAGGCATTAGTTTTTTTGAATAAAAAATATTCTAAAGATGCAAAAACTTCTATCGAAAAATCCCCAGAAAAAAATGTTGTAAAAGATGTTGTTACTGAAAAAAAACCTGAAGTTAAGATAATTAAAAAAGAGAAAGATTTAAGGGCTAGTAAGTCTGATACAGAAGTGATTGAAGAAAAAACTGCTGTTCAAATTACTGAAGATAAAAAAATATTTAACACTTCAACTCATAAAAAAAATAATGAAGAAAGAAGAATTGTGACTGAAATTATATTGACAGACAGTATGCCTTTGCATCAAGCCGCGAATCTTATGGGTAAATCTGACGGTGAATTGATTTTCGCCCTTTTAAAAAAGGGATCGATTTGTAATAGAAATAATATTATTCCTATTGATACTATTAAATCTTTGGCTCAAGATTTTGGAATTAAGGTTGAAATAAAAAATATTTCACAAGATTTGGAAAAATTTTTACCTAAAAATAAAACTGGGGCATTTCGTTGGCCTATTGTTGTTGTTATGGGACACGTTGACCATGGAAAAACAACATTATTGGATTTTTTGAGAAAACAAAATGTTGCTGCAAAAGAAAAAGGCGGAATTACTCAGCATCTTGGCGCTTATGAAGTTGAAAGCAAACATGGTAAAATTATATTTTTAGATACACCCGGTCATGAGGCATTCACTTATATTCGTTCTCGTGGCGCAAATGTTACAGATTTGGCTGTCCTTGTTATTTCAGCTGAAGATGGTATTAAACCTCAGACTATTGAATGCATAAAGCATGCCAAGCAGGCTCAAGTTCCTATTATTGTTGCTGTTAATAAAATTGACAAAATTTCTCCGGAGCGTTTGGATCCTGTAATGCAAAGTATAAAAAGAGATTTGGCTGCAAAAGATATTTTGGTTGAAGATTGGGGCGGCGATGTGATTTGTCTTCCTATTTCTGCTAAAACCGGTGCCGGTGTTGATGAATTACTTGAAATGATAATACTTCAATCTGAGTTGATGGATTTAAAGTCAGACAAAAATTTACCGGCAAAATCTTTTGTTTTGGAATCAAATTTAGAAAGAGGCCTTGGTCCTGTTGCTACGGTTATAACTTTAGAGGGTACTTTGCGTATCGGTGATTATTTTACTTGCGGTAATTCCACTGGTAGAGTAAGAGTTTTGGTTGATAGCTATGGCAATAGATTGAAAGAAGCATTGCCTTCAATACCTGTAAAAGTTATTGGTTTTGATAATTTTGCAGAAATCGGCGGATGGTTAAAGGTTGTTCCTTTTGATGAATATAAAAAAGCTAAATTTTCTACTAAAGCAATAGTTCAATCTCCGTCTATGGATTTCTCAATTGCTCTTATGAATCAAGACAAAAAATCAATTAATTTAATAATTAAAACAGATACTAGAGGTTCAAAAGAGGCTATTGAAGGCTCTATAGAAAAACTTGCAAAACTTACCGAAAAAGATTGTTCTTCAATAAATATAATATATAGTTCTATTGGTGATGTTTCTGAATCCGATATAGAAAGAGCAAGCGATTCTAATTCTATGATTTTGACTTTACACGCTAAAATTGATAAAAAAGCTATGATATTGGCGCAAGAAAAAAATGTTAAAGTTCATAATTTTGATATTATTTATCATTTGGTAGAATTTTTAGAGGCTGAACTTAAAAAAACTAAAAAGATTGTTACGCGTTGGGTTCCCAAAGCTAAACTATTGGTTAAAAAAGTTTTCGATCTTAAAAAACTCGGAATTATTGCCGGATGTTCTGTCCAAGAAGGCGTTGTGGCTAATGGCAACAAGGTTGTTTGTATGCGCGCCGGGCGAAATGTTGGTGAAGGTATTATAAAGAGTCTTCAAAAGGATCGTAAAGTTGTAAAAGAAGTTCATGCCGGTTACGAATGTGGTTTCGTATCTGATAATTTTCAAGATTGGGCTGAAGACGATTTGGTAAATGTTTTTGCTGAAGAAAAAGTTGTCGGTGAATAAAAAAAAATTAAATTTGGTTTTTATTAATTTTTGGGAAAAGTCTTATGATTTTTCCCAATTTTCTTTTATAGAAAATATTTATAAAATTATTTTCTATTTGGTTCTAATTTATAAAAAAAATTTTTTAAAGCCCAAGCAATACCCTTTTAAGGTTATATCCGTTGGAAATATTTCTGTTGGCGGTACGGGTAAGTCAGTATTTGTACAATTTTTAGTAAAAAATTTTTCAGCATTTAAGTGTGCTATTGTTATGCGTGGTTACAAAAGTAAGGCTGAAGGTGATGGAAAAAATTATTTAATTGATCTTAGTACCAATAAAGATATTTTAGATCAAGTTGGCGATGAAGCGGTTATGTTACTTAATAATTTACAGTGCTCGATTGTTGTTGGCGCTAATAGAGCTAAGTCCTGTGATTTACTGGATAATTCGTATGATATAGTATTTCTTGACGACGCTTATCAAAATTTTTTAATTAAAAAAGATTTTGAAATATTGCTTTTAGATGCAACAAGGCCATTTTCAAATGGCCATTGCCTTCCCGCCGGGAAATTAAGAGAAAAAGATATTAGTCGGGCTGATATAATTATTTTAACTCATGCAGATAAGTTAAGTGTTGATGCCTTAATTTTATTAAAAAATAAGTTAAGCATAAATTTTGATAATGAAAATATTTTTTTTGGTAAGCATGAATTTTCAGGATTATATCTGTGGGATAAAAATTTTACATCTATTGAATTTTTACAAAATAAAAAAATATTGGCATTTGCCGGCATTGGTTCATTTGATTCTTTTAAAAATAGTTTAAAAGATATTGGTTTAAAAAATTTAAACTTTATAGAATTTCAAGATCATTGTAATTATACTCAACAGTATTTTGATAATATTTTAAATTATTATAATTCAAAAAATATAGATGTATTAATTACCACACAAAAAGATTGGGTAAAAATTTCTAAATTTTTTAATAATAATATTTTTATTTACGTACTAAGAATAGAATTTAATTTTTTGGATCATACTGATGAAAAAAAGTTTTTAACAAAATTAAAAAATAAACTATTATAATTTATTGATGTTAAAAATTAAAAGAGAGATGTAGGTATGAAAGCTGTTCTTGCAAGACATATATTTTGTTTTGTTTTTCCAATATTATTTGCATTATATCTTTTTCCAATATTAATAAAAATTGCAACGCGATTTAATATTTTAGATAATCCTGACGGTAGGGTTAAAATTCATAAAAATCCTGTGCCATACTTGGGTGGTCTGGGAATTTATATTCCTTTTATAGCGACTCTTGCTATTGCATATCCGTTTGATAATTATATTTTATGGCTATTATTGGGGGTTACATTTTTATTATTTGTTGGACTTATAGACGATCTTAAAGCATTAAAACCACTACAAAAATTCGCAGGACAAATTATAGCAGTGATATGTTTTTTAAAGGGAGGTTATGCTTTAAAACATATATTTTTTTCAGATATATTAAATGTTTTTGTATCGGCATTTTGGATGCTTTCCGTTATAAATGCTTTTAATTTAATTGATATTATGGATGGTCTATTGGCTACAGTTTCAATATTATCCGGAGTCTCTTTTTTTGTTGTTGCCCTATATTTAAAACAGTATACTTTATCAATATTAATTTTAACTTTTATATCACCATTTTTTGTTTTTTTGTTTTACAATAAGCCTGATGCAAAAATATATTCGGGAGATGCGGGAGCTTTATTTGCAGGTGGCTTTTTTGCAGCAATTCCTCAACTTTTTAATTGGAGTAATATTTCACATTTGGCTTATTATACTCCGGCAATTTTATTGGCTATTCCTATGCTTGAAATATTATTTTTAGTCATTATTAGAACCTACAAAAAGATGCCTTTTTATAGACCTAGCCCGGATCATTTTGCTTTATACTTAAAACGAAAAAAATGGGCTGTAATAAAAATATTAAAATTTGTTTTTTTGATTTCTATTATTTTATTTATAGTTTCAATATTGTTTTTACTAAAAATAATATCTTTTAATGTTTTAATTTTATTTGGGATCTTATTTTTATTATTTTGGACTTATATTATTTATTTCTAAAAAATTATTTTAATATTTTTATTACAGCCCATTT
>JAHIKO010000062.1 GCA_018897535.1 Candidatus Dependentiae bacterium | reverse complement strand
TTATAATATGATCTGTTTTTATTTTCTTAAAATTTTCTTCATTTGGATCTGCAACAGCCACTAATTTAATATTTTGGGCCAAGGTGCACGCCGATGCATGATAATTTCCCATATGCCCAAGGCCAATTATTCCAATTTTTACCATTTTACCCCTCAATATCGGTAGCGCATTTTTTGGATACACCGCGAGAACTATTTTTTATGAAATTTAAAAAATTTTGTACATTGATATCTAAACCCCAAACCGGCTCATTTTTGGCCAAAATTTCTATATTTTCAAGTAATAATTTATCTTGAAAAAAGAGCTTTGCAACATGTTTTATATTATTTATGGATTCTTTTGAAAAACCATTGCGTTTAAGTGCAACCAAATTTAACCCAAAATATTTTGCCGGAAGTCCTGAAAACATGCCAAATGGTGGCAGATCTTGCCTAATTGCACTATAGGGAGCAAGTGATGTATATTGACCAATTCGACAAAACTGGTGCGCGGCACTGTTTGCCATTAGAAAAGCATTTTTTTCAACATGTACGTGTCCGCCAAGATTTACATTATTAATCATGACAACATTGTCTTCAAGAATTACATCGTGTGCAATATGACTGTATGACATGATATAGCAATTATTACCTATTATGGTTTGCCCATTTTCTATTTTTGAAGCGCCAATACTTGCAAATTCTCTTATGCGGCAATTTTTCCCAATTTGAATTGAACCTAAACTTTTTACGGTATCCAGATTTTGTGCCGGCATTCCAATAGTTACATTTGGATAAATTATTGTGCCATCATCAATAAAAATATTTCCAACTAAAACACAATTGGGGCCGATTTTTACATTATTACCAAATTTTACATTATTGCCGACAATGGCCGTGGGGTGAATAAAACTTTCTTGTGTCTCAAAAAAATTAGATTCGAAATCTTTTGATATTTTCACGAAATTGTCTCTAAATTTAAGATAAAATGAGATTGAATAAAAGATGGTTGGGGCGGAAGGATTCGAACCTTCGCATGGCGGATCCAAAACCCGCTGCCGTACCACTTGGCTACGCCCCAACGATGAATTTCACTAATAAATTAAATCAAAAATCCAAATATATCAAGCTTCTTCTATTGCTTTTTTATATTCAGCTACAATTGTTTCTTCAATTGTTTTTCTTGTTTCTGCATCCAATGGATGTACTATATCTTTAAATGTACCGTCTTTTTTGCGTCGTGATGGCATTGAAACAAAATATCCTTTGTTGTCGCTTTTAATAATTTTCATGTCTCTTACAATAAAACAACCATCAATAACCATAGTTGCATAACCTTTAAGTTTGCCTTCGTTTGCCAAGTATACTTTTACCTCGGTAATTTTCATTGCGTTTCCTCGATCGTAAAATTACTAATACGCTGAACTAAACGATGTAACTCTAAAACAAGCAATTGAATTTGTCAACTGTTCCATTCTAAAAAATATTTTTTTTTACAGCACGTAATTTTGCGGATCTACTGGATGGATTTTTTTGTCTTTCTTCGTCTGTTGCAATGATTGGTTTTTTTGTAAGAATTTCAAGATAATTTTTATTTTCTCTAAAGAAATTTTTTACGATTCTATCTTCAAGTGAATGAAAGCTTATGCAAACCATATTACCATTTATATTTAGAATATTTAAAGAATCTTTTAAAAATATTTCTATATTTTCAAGTTCTTTGTTTACAAATATTCTTAATGCTTGAAATGTCTTTGTTGCCGGATGAGTGTAAAATTTTCTTGTGTAAGTTTTTTGTCTTGGAACTACCGATTCTATTAATTTTGCCAATTGTCCTGTGGTTGCAAATTTTGTTATTTTTCTTTGTTCAACTATCGCTTTTGCAATTCTTCTTGCATATCGTTCTTCACCGTATTTGAAAATTATATCGGCGAGTTCTTTTTCTCGAAACCTATTTACAATATCGCTGGCTTTAAAATAATGATGAGCTTGAGACATCCGCATATCAAGTGGGGTGTCTTTTTGAAATGAAAATCCTGCACTAAATTCTATTTGATGTTGTGACGTTCCAAAATCTGCCAAGATTCCATCAACATGTACTATTTTTTCTGTTTCTAAAAGTTTTTTAATATTGGCAAAGTTTCCCCAAAGCACGCTTATTCTGTCTCCAAATTTTTCTTTTAATTTTGGAAAATTTTTATTTATTGCGTTTTTATCCCAGTCTAAGGCAATAACTTTACAATTTGGTTCTTTTTCCAATATTGCATTTGTATGTCCGCCTCCGCCAAATGTTGCATCTATATAAATTTTATTTGGTTGCGGATTTAGATATTGTAAAACCTCGTTTACCAATACTGATTTGTGATAAATTTTATTTTCCATATGTTAATTATTATTTAATAGAGTATTCAAAAAAATCATCTAAAATACCATATCTTTCTATTTCCAATTCGACAGTTTTATTTTTAAGTTGGTGTAAATATCCTAATGTTATTTTATTGTTTACAGGTAAAAGTTCAAACGTAGACTTTTCAGCTGTTTCTTTATCTTCTTCGTTGAAAATTGCGAGATATCCTTTTGATAAATTTCTGTTCTCTTCATTGTCTATTGTGTCAATATCTACAAGCATCGTTTGATCTCTTTCAAGTAGTTTTATATCTGTTTTATCATATCTCCAAACGGGATCATCTTCTTTTTTTTGATATACAAAGCAACAAATATAAACATTTTTTCCCGTATTGTTTCTAACTAAAAAATCCAATTCATTTTGAGCTATTGTATTATTATTTTCTATATTCGCTACAGTGTTTATCAGTATGTCTTTTTTAAATCCATATTTTTCCACACCTAATTTTACCACTTTATTTTTTAATTTGTAAATTTTATCGAGATCAAGCCTGTTATTTTCATCCAATAACTCAAACGTACTTTCTTGGGCGTCTTTTTCATTATCAAATATCGCCAGTGATGCATAAACATGTTCTCTTGTCTCTTGATCTTCTATGGTATCAATATCGATTACAGCTTTTTCTTTATCGTTTAATTTGTAAATTTGTGATTTATCCCATCGCCAACGATTAAAGTCATGTCTTTTTATGTAAGAAAAGCATGTAACATAAATTGTTTTACCTGTTAAATTTTCAACTAAAAAGTCTAATTCTTTATAGCCATTTTTCCCGTGATTTGAATTACTTAAATTTTTGTTATTCTGTGGGCCATCTTTAAGACAGCTTGAAATAAGTAGTGTAAAAATTATTGATAATGTGATATTAAAAATATTTACTCGCTTCACATATTCTCCTTTAATTTATGAAGTTAATATTTTTTGTTCTATATTATTTAATTTTTTTGCAAAATCTCTATCTTGTTCTATCATTTGTTCAACTTTTGTTATTGCGTGCAATACGGTAGAATGATCTCTTTGCCCTACAAATTCGCCAATTGTTTTTAGTGAACAAAATGTTAATTTTTTCATCATATAAAAAGTAACTTGTCGGATTAACGCTATATTCTTTTGTCTTTTTTGTGATCTTAAATCGTTTATGGACATTGAATAGTAAGATGCAGTTACATGTAAAACTCGTTCAAGCATTATTCCTTCTTTTTTATTATTATCGTTTAAATGAAGTAAAACTCTTTTTGCAAGATCTAAGGAAATTGGTTTATTTGTTAATGTACTAAAAGCACTTACTCGAATTAGACATCCTTCAAGTTCTCGTATATTTGAGGTTACTTTCGATGCAATAAAATTTACAACATCCTCCGTTAAAATTATTCCATTTTGTTCAGCCTTTTTTTGTAATATTGCTATTTTTGTTTCAAGGTCGGGCATTTGTATGTCGACAACAAGTCCCCATTCGAGTCTTGATTTTAATCTTGCCTGAAGACCTTTTATTTCTTTTGGAAAAGTATCGCTTGATAAAATTATTTGTTTTTTTTCTTCATATAATAAATTAAATATGTGAAAAAACATTTCTTGAGTTTGCTCTTTATTTGATAAAAATTGAATGTCATCGAGTAATAAAAGATCTATTTTTTGATATTTTTGCCTGAATATTGCAATTTTATCCAATCTGATCGCACTTATAAATTCGTTTGTAAATTTATCCGTTGTTTGGTACAAAATTATTTTTGAATTATCTTTATTTTTAACTTCATTTCCTATTGCGTGTAATAAATGTGTTTTGCCAAGGCCTGTTCCACCATATATAAATAATGGATTGTATACTTTTCCCAAATTTTGACATATTGCATAACCTGCGGCATGAGCTAAAGAATTGTTTGGTCCAACAATAAAAGTATCAAAATTGTAGTTTGGATTTAAATTGTTTGTTTTTTTTAATAGATTATTTTCTTTTGTTGGTAAATTTAATTTTGGCTCCAGCTTTTCTATTGAATTATTAGAATTATTTTCAATATTACTATCTTGATTTTTATTTACAGTTGCTTGAGTTTCTATTGTTTGAATAACCGATGCCGGTATAATATTTTTTTTGTTAATTTGTTTTACTTCGGGACTTATAAATTCAACCGTTAAATTATTTAATTTTAAAAGTGATTGAAGATTATTTGTTATTAAATTTAAATAATGTTCTTTTAGCCAATTTTTAACAAACTGATTTGGCGCATTTAAATAAACAGTGTTCGTTTCATGGCTTAATTTTTCAAGGGATACAGCCTTAAACCAAGTTTCGACCGTTTGGCTTCCGACTTCTTCTTTTATGTTTTTTAAAAAGTTTTGCCAAATATTTTCCACTTAAAAAATTCCCTTAAAACTAAAACAAAATTATACTAAAATTTTTAATGATTATAAATTATATCAAAGGAGAATTTTCTTGAACATAAAAAGATTTAATTTTCATCTTAATGCTTTTTTTGTATTGTTTTTATTAATTTTTATAGTTGGCTGTGGTAAACAAGAAAATAAAAAACTTGCACAAAATTATTACAAAATGGCTATTGAAGAAGTTCAAGATACAAAAAATGGCAAAGAATATGCGTATAAAAAAGCGATTGACTATATCGATGAAGCTCTAAAAATAGATCAAAAGACTGAATATTTAGCATTTAAAGCAACGCTTTTATTTGAGCTTGGTTATGATGAACTTGGAGATTCTTTGTTTGATATTGCTTTACAAAAAACTAAAGATGAAAAATTAAAATGCGAAATTTTTAATAATAAAGCTTGCTTACTTGCCCAAGTTGGTATTCTTAATCATGACAACGATAAAATTGATTATGCATTTAATATATGGCAAAATTTAATAAATAATAAAGATTATCTTACGCCTGAAGTTGCTCTTTTTAATCAAAGTAAAGTTTACGTTTTTAAAAATGATTATGAATTGGC
The DNA here is from genome assembly GCA_018897535.1 of Candidatus Dependentiae bacterium. Lineage (NCBI taxonomy): Bacteria > Candidatus Babelota bacterium. Next base: position 14,693 of record JAHIKO010000062.1, on the reverse strand, counting down.
AAAAAATAAACTTTTAAAAGCGATTCAATTATCTCCAAATTATATAGATGCTCATTATTATCTTGCCCTTGTGTACCATAATTTGTCCGATATTAAGGCAGCGAAAAATGAAATAAATACAGTTTTATATCTTTTTCCGGAACATGAAAGCGCCAAGCGGTTGATGCAAATTTTGAAAAATTTATAAATTCTTGTAAAAACTATTTTGTTTTTATTAAAATAGACTAGAAACTTTTGGGGAAGCTTTTGGGATAGGGGGGCTTAGGGATGAAAGTTCGTATTGTATCGAAATGCATAATATTCTTATTTGTTTTTTTTATATTTAAAATAGACTCATATCAGCCGCCTGAACATGATTTGTTTGTATCTAATTTATTTGATGCTTCATCAAATTCTTTAGCCGTAAATCAACCTCAAAAGATTCAACTTTTAAAAGAAAAAAAAGAAGACGGAACTATTTCCAATGTTTTTTATCTAAGAACTGTTCCTGAGTTTTTATATTTTACAATTCAAAAAGATTTGCCTCTTATTTTTTACATATATTCCCAAAAAAATAATTTTAAAAAAAATTATCATGAATTGGCAGATTTTTTTGCTGATAAAATAACTTTTTTATCAATAGATGAATCAAAAAATAAAGATTTGTTTGGATTAATTAAATTATTTATAAATGCTAACAATATCTCTTTTGACGAAAATAATATTAAATTTCCGGTAATTTTATTTTGCAGGCCCAAATCGCTTCAAATAAAAAATGAAACTCTTTATTTTGATTCGGCTGCACTAAGCTTGTTGTCAATGGAATCTTTTGATATTTCCAGTCTTAAGAAAAATATAATGGAAATGATTAAAAATTAAATTTATCAAAATTCTTTACAAACAAAATTAATTATTGTTTTAATCCAATACAGTTAATATTTTAGTTTTTAAGGGAAGGAGATTTTATTATGAAAATATTAAATTACACTACGCTTTTTTTGGCATCGTTGGGTGCGATTAATTGGGGTTTGGTTGCTTTCTTGCGTTTTAATTTAGTTGAATTTGTATTTAAATATATTCCAATACCATATTTAAATATGGTTGTTTATGCATTGGTTGCATTATCCGGTTTATATTGTATTTGTGAAATGGTTCTTAATTGTAAATTTTTTTCAAAATAAAATATAAGAGAAAATTATGCTTAAAATGAATCGATTTTTTTTAATACTTTTTTTAATTGGCATGATCTTAGGTAAGACTTTTGCCGAGGATGTTGCCCCTGAGGGTGTTGATTCTGCGCAAACAACAGTTCAAGCATCCGATTTGACTGATATAAAATCTGCACTTTCAAATGTTACTGAAACTATAAAGGCGCATTTGGAAAGTTTAGATATCAATAGTAATAAAATAAGTTTATCAATACCTATTCCAGGAGGCAGAGGTCAGATAGAGTTGTTAGTTGAGCTCCCTGCAGGGCTTGAATTTGTTGAAAAAGGATTTGACCCAATGGGGATTAGTTTTTCATCTCCAATGATAGAAGAATTAAATGTTCCGGCTCTTAATAAAATTGTTGATTATGTTAAAACAGCCTCTTTTGGAAAAACTAATCTAGGTAAAATTAGATTATTTAATGTTATTCTTGGTGTCGGTTTAAAAGGAGATATGGAAAAAGATTTGGCTGAAGCCGATGCTTTTAAGCCTTTTTTTGAATCGGTAAGAAAAGCACTAGAAAGTGTTTTTAAGCCGTTTGAAAAATTGGTTTATGTAGAAAACGGTGTTGGATATTTAAAACCGGTTTATGTTGCATGTATAAAATTAGCGTTATTGTTAAAGACATATTTGCCTAATCAAAGAAAAGAATTAGGACAAATGATGCCATTATTTTTTAGTAAATTTTTGAATACGGTAGATTTTGATACAAGCAGTAAATTTAAAGAAAATAAAACAGAAAAAAAATTAAAAAGTGGAAAATCTGTTTACACCTTAAAACCATTTAATGAATGGAAAAAATTTGCAACTTATTCCGATCCGGCTGTTTTGAATAATCTAATGCCATCTTTTATACGTCCTATTATAGGAAATTTGGCTTTAGATGTTCCATTGGATGATTATTATTCGTTAAAAGACGGAATCACACCTTATTTAACTACAATGTCTGAAACATATAAAAGAGGAACTGTTGACTCAAAAGCATATTATTTTATCGAAAATATCAAATCACTTTTTGAAAAAACAAATATGACTTTTACTGATTTATATAAAACATCTTTTTTAATTTTTACAATGGTACAAAAATTACCAAATGCAAAATTTAAAACTGACACTTCGGCAAGGTTAGATTCAATAATAGATGCTTTTACAGAGAAACTTAATAAAACAGGATTATCTTCGGATTTGAATAATTGGAAAAAATCTGTGCTTGTTTCATTTGCAAAAATGAAAGCATTTATAAATTCGGATATGTCAAAATTAGGAGTATCCGTAAAAGATATAGCGCTTAATGAAGTTAAAAAATTATCGTTACTTGAATTATTATCTTATTATAATTCAAAAATAAAATATTTGTTGAATTACAAACATATTGGCGAGCCCGGATATCTTTTTGATCTTTCAATGCTGACGGAAAAAGATGCAAGTATAGAGTTACTCAGAATGCTTTATAGATTCTATAAAGATGTAAAAATTTCAGCAGCTCAAGCAAATACTCTCAAGAGTGATATAACGGTAAAAATTGATGGCAAAGATGTAAATATTGGACCAGATGCATCTGCAAAAAGAGTTGGTAAACCTGGAGTCTGGGATCCTGTTAAAAAAGAATGGAAATCTAAAGGCCAAGGTGCAATATGGAATGAACAACAAGCTCAAATGAAAATGATTGGTACACCACTGAATACTCCTGAATTTGAAAAAGCCAAAGCTGAGTATTCTAAAGCAAAAGGAGCGACGCTTAAAACTAGGGGTGAATATATTTTTGATGTTGCAAGAGGCATTGAAATACAAATAGGATTAGAAAAGAAAACACCATATTCTGCATTTCTTGCGGACTTAAATATTTTTTTAAGACGTGTTGAAAAATCTAAAGCCATATTGGATTCACTTGACAATCTTTATAAAGCAGTAGGTTTGCCATTTCCTAAAGCAACCATAGAAGAAGATGTTAAAAAATCCGGAGCATCACCTTCATTTTTCATGGAAGAGGGTGCTGCGGGGTTGAATTCTTCTGATTTTGATTTAAATAGTTCTTTTGGAGTCATGGATTTTTAATCTAAATTTTAAATATAAATTGGCCATAAGTAACTTTTTTTACTGTGGCCAATTTTCTAGAGTATATTCATGAACAAATTTATAAAAAATTTAATATTTGTTTTAAATATTTTTTCAATTATATGTAATGCGCAATTTGTGCCTGTTGTTGATGCAGTGAAAGAAGAATATGCCAAAATTCCTGATGTTACGCAGATTCTAAAGAATGAAATTGATAAAGCTAAAATGGCCCTTGATAATGTAAAAATTTTGTTATCAAATTTTAATAATTTCAAACTTAATTTAAGCTTTGATGATGCCGGTTATTTAAGTTCAAATTTTTTAAAATTACAACAAAAAGATGCTTGTGAATTAATTTTTGATTTTGGATATGCCGGACATGGTGATTTAACAAAGGCGTTTTCTGGTTTTAATACAAAAATAAAAATGGTTGATGTACCTGAATGGTTAAATGATGCCATAGAAAGTACGCTTGTTAAATTAAAATTTGATTCATTTATGAACATAAGTGCAAAAAATGAATTTCTAATTAAGTTAATTTTACTTTTTAAGGATCAAAAAAATAAATTAATTTTGGCAAATCAGTTTACAACTGAATTGTTTTTTATCATGTACAGGCTGGCTTTAATAAAAGATTTTACCGGCATAGAATCATTTTTAAAAGAAAATAGTTTTTTCCTACAACTTATTTCGGGAATTAAAATTGGTAAAAATAAAACAAATTTGAAAAATTATTTAAATAAAGAATGGATTAATTTTCAGGATATTGTGAATTATAAATTTGAAATTGAACTAAAGCCTGAATTGGAAAAACAGGATCTTATAAAATCTAATGATACTAAAACAATAACAAAAATTGTTTCAGCAATAGGTTTAAAGACGTCAATCGATTATTATATTGCCAGAGAAAAATTTTTAAAAACGGATATTGGAAAAAATTTAGATCTAAAAATTGTTAATGCAATAAGTTTAAAAGAAAAGATTTTAGCACGCCAAATTTTTACAAAATCTTTGCCGGAATACAACACAATTTTAAGTGAAACTCAAAATAAAATCATGGGTTTTTTAAGACGAATTGAGGGCATCAGAAATAATTGGAATCAATTTGTGGATAAAATAAAGCCATATCTAGAGCCATTTTTTGATGATATAGGTTTGCCATTTGATTTAATTGTTCGAAAATTTGAAAATCTTGATGAAAAAGATAAATCGCAACTTGATGATTCACAAATTGTATTTGATCCGGAATTAGGAAATATTTCTGCGATGGATGTCAATCAAACGGATTATATGGATTTTTAGTTTTATAAATTTCAATTATACTAAAGACCGATATTTATTATCGGTCTTTTTTTATTTAAAAGGAGTTTAAAGTGATTAAGTTTAAGAAAAGTTGTATTTTGGGGTTAGTTTTAACTTTATCAGGATGTTCTTTTTTGAACAGCTCGAAAGATGTTATAAATATGCAAGATTATAAAGAAATTATTTCCGGAAAATTTAAAAATATAAACGATGTTGTAAATTTGTTTCCAAAATCGGTAGCAGATATTAAAGCCAGATCTGAATATTTAAAAGAGTTTTCTGTAACCGGTATAAAAGATTTTTTAAATATAAAACCGGAAGATAGAACATTTGATAATACTGCTAGAGCTCTTGATATATTGGAGGCTAGTTTTGGAGCCGGAATTAATGCGTTACAAACTTATGAGTTTGTTTGTCCGGATGACCAAATTAGACAGGCATGTCATGATATTTCAATAGAACTTGAAAAATTTAGTATTGAAACTTTTTTTAATAAAGATATTTATAATTCATTTAAAGCTTATGTAGAGGATATTTCGATAAAAGAAAATTTAAATGCGCAAGAGAAATATTTTTTAGAAGAATCGATGAAAGATTATAAGCGAAGTGGTTTTGATCTACAGCCAGATAAATTTTTGCAAGTAAAAGAATTGAAAAAAGAGATTTCTGAATTTAGATCTGAATTTGATAAAAATGTTAATGCAGATAATAGTTTTATAGAAGTTGAAGAGTTTGAGCTATCCGGTATGACGCCTGATTTTATAAATGCGCTAAGTAAAACTGAAAATGGAAAATATATTTTAAAATGTGATTATCCTACATATTTTGAAATAATAAAAAATTGTACAAATTCAAATACAAGAAAAAAGTTGTATTTTTTATTTCAAAATAGAGCTTATCCTAAAAATATCGAAAATCTAAATTTGGTTATAAACAAACGAGATGAACTTGCAAAATTATTGGGATTTGAAAGTTTTGCTGCATTGGATATAGATTCGCAGATGGCAAAAAATCCCGAACGAGCTGAAAAATTTTTAACGGAACTTGCAGATAAGACTATAATTAAAATGGATAAAGAATTTGAATTATTTTTAAAAGATTTGCCTGAAGGTGTTGTTTTAGATGCAAATGGTAAGATGAGCCCATGGGATTATTCTTTTGTCGTAGAGGCATATAAGAAAAAATATTTTGATATTGATGAAAGAGTTATATCTGAATATTTTCCTGTAGAAAATACAATTAATAAAATTTTTGAAATTTATCAAAAATTTTTATCTTTAAAATTTGAATTGGTTGCTGTTAATGATTTATGGCATAAAGATGTGGTTGTTGCAAAAATTTATGATAAAGATGGCAAAAATTTAAAGGGGTATTTATTTTTGGACCTTTATCCAAGAGAAAATAAATATTCACACGCTTGCATGATAGATATAATCACGACTACAAAATATAAAGATCATGAAGTACCATCTGTAATAATGGTCATTGCCAATTTTCCAAAAGCCACAAAAGAGAAGCCTGCTCTTTTAAAACATAATGACGTTGAAACATTTTTTCATGAGTTTGGTCATGCTATGCATGGGTTACTTGGGCAGACTGAATTGACAACTTTTTCAGGAACAAATGTAAAAAAAGATTTTGTAGAATTGCCATCTCAAATGTTTGAAGAATGGATGTGGGATAAAGAGATGCTTAAATTTGTAAGTTCACATTATAAAACCGGTCAATCATTGCCGGATGAATTGATAGATAAAAAACTTGAGTTAAAAAAACTAAATTTAGGCTATTTTGTTACAAGACAGGTTGTATTATCATTACTTTCTCTTGAAAGTTTTAAGAGTGGCCAGAATAAAAATATTGATAAAATAAATAAAGATCTTTACGAAAAATATATGAAAAATGTTCGTTTTGAGCCTGAAACTCATATGCAGGCATCATTCGGACATTTAATGGGTTATTCTGCAAAATATTATGGTTATATGTGGTCCAAGGTTTTTGCACTTGATATGTTTGAAAACATTAAAAAATCAGGTCTTTTGAACCCTGAAATGGGCCAAAAACTTATAAATTTGGTCTTGGGAAAAGGTGGAAGTGTTGATCCGGATATTTTGCTAAAAGATTTTCTTGGCCGTGAGCCAAATCAAGAAGCGTTTTTAAAAGATATTGGTATTTAAAAATTTTAAAATATATAACGTCAATAAAAAAAGAGTGGATAAATTTTATCCACTCTTTTTTTATGTAAACTTTAGTCAGTAACTATTTACACTTACATTTGCATGCAGGCTGTCCACATTTTTTACATTTTTTTTCTGTGCAACATTTTTGCATAAAAGCTCCCTTTTTTTAGTATTTTTATTATTACAATTAACTTTTTTATTTTTAAAACAACCGGATAAAATTAGTATTGTTAAAATCGGTGGACCAAGAAGAATAGAATATATATTTCTTAGATTTATCATTTTTACGTCTCCCTAAACTTTTTTATTTTAAATTATATATAGCATTTTCAAGTTAGCATATTACATGTATTTGCTGTCAATATTTTTAAATTACAGTGTGAAAATATTGTGCATTTGTATAAAATATTGCTTTAAAATATTGGTTTTAAGTAATATAAAAAATAATTTAATTTAATTTAATTTAATAAAAAAGGGAGATTTTTTGTGAATATTTCAAAAATAGTAAAATTTTATACTTATTTAATTTTGATTCTTTTAACCCCAAGTTTATTTGCTATCTCGTCAGAAGACATGGCTGGAAGTTATGATTGCATAAAGGATGAGCAGTATAAAATCGCATCACCTTTGCTTGGGGCAAAATTATGGGAAGCACATACAATCTGGAATTTTTATAAATTATTGCCAAAAAATGATCCAATAAGGCAGTTAGCTGAAGAGTTTTTTCATGAAAATCAGGGGCAGTTTTTAGAAACAAATTTGGATAGAAAGGCGGCAAAATATTTAGATATAAAATCAATTGGGGAAATAATTGGAATTATATTAAATTTGGATATAAAAAGTAAGAAAAAATTTGAGGATAAATTTAATAAAATTAATATAGTGATAGAAAATAAAGAGGCTAATGAAAATTTAAATAAAATTAAAAATTTAATATGGAAATCAGAGAGTAAAAAAAAATTAGATTTTTATCCCGAAAAAACAACTATTTTAGTTCTTGAAGCTCTTGCATATAGAAAAATGGATAATAAAGATGATTTGAAAATTTTTTTTAATGCAATAGCTAGTAGTTTGGATAAAAAGATTGAAGATTTGGTTGATATTGAAATTTTAGACAGCGATAATTGGCATTATACGAATTTAAGTTACTTATTGGAAACAGATAATATTATTGAATCTCAAATTCCGATAGAGTATTTATTGATGAAACAAATAGGCGCGGTGTACAAGGGTGCTTTACCAAAAATATCAACATATAAATATGAGATTAGATATGGGAATTTTAGATATGCTGATTGTGCAGATACTACACTTAGAAATTTAATAAATATAGCATTGTTTCGAAATGATGAATTTAATATCAATAAGTTGAATAAAGATTTTAAAGAAATATTTGAATTTTATAAAAAACAAAAGCCAACAGATGTTGAAGATAGAGATATTCATGATTCTTGGGCAGAAGTTATTTCAAATAAAGAATATTTTGTATATAAAAATTTGGCAAAAGAAGGTTTAAGTGTTAATAAACCTGAAACACAAGAAGATGTAATTGGGTTTATTATTTTACCAAAGGATCACGAAATAAATTTGGATAATGCTACTAATGTTGAAATTTATATCAATCAAGAAAAATATTTATTGAAAAAAATAACTATTGGAATAGATAAAGATGTGCGCAGTTATTTAATTGTAGACAGAAATAATGTTAATCATGAAGATTTGATTTGTTATGAATTAAAAGCTTGTGCTGAAAATTTCATAATTGGATTGAATAAATGTTTGGATTTGGACCTTTCTGATTATGATCAAAAAAAAATATTAAAGACTGGTTTTATTGAGAAATTTTTAGAACATACAATTAGAGCTTGCGGATTGTATATAAATAATAAAAGCGGAAGTGTAAACGGTGAATTTTCTTGGTTTTTGCAAAAAGAAGAATCTCGTTTTATTTTAAATGTAAATTATGGAAGTAGCGGTGGGCATGCTGAAATACCTCAGTCTAGTATTGAAAATAAACAAACTGAAATATTAAATAAGAGAATATTAGATAAAATAATAAAAGGAGATAATTTTGTATTGATGACCGGTATCTTAGATGTTGTAGATGCAAAATTGAATACTATATTTGCGATTGATTTTTTAAGACCGGTAAATAGGTTGAAATTTATAGAAAAAAATTTAAATAGTGACGATAATTTGATAATAGACTTGGTAAAAAATCTTATTGAAAGTATAGATTTTTTGGATGTTGATTTGGTGCAAAAATTTACAGAATTTGTTAAGAAAAATTATTCAAATTTTAAAAATAATTTTAATGAAAAAGCAATTGAGACTGCAAAAAAATCTATTAAATTCAATGACATAATGATTCACAATAAAGCTGTTGAATTATGGAGTGCTTTGCTTGAAAAGGGTTTTGGATTTGAAGCTATGATAGAATTTATAACAAGCGGTACAGACTATAAAGATCAGCAAACTAGAGAGGCTGCCTTAAATTTATTATGGAATTTGCTTTTAGAAAAAATCGGAAATATTGAAGATGTTGAATTAAAAAATAAAGAATTTGATAATGTAATAAAAGCCGCTAATAAATGCCTTGAATTAAATAATTATTATCAGGGCATAAGTTATTGGAAGAGTATTTTAACCACAGTTGTAAAGGTTGAAAATATTAAGTTTAAAGATAGGGTATTCGATGAAGCAATAAGAACTGCTGAAAATATTAAAATTGAAAGAGACGATTCAGAAAATGAAAATTTTATAGCCCATCATTTTTGGGTAATGCTATTTGAATGTATTGAAGATGTTGAATTAAAATCTAAATTATTTGATAAGGCAATAAAAACTGCAAATAAATTTGATGAGAGCAATAACTCAAAGGCGCAAGATTTGGCATTACATTTATTTGAAATGTTAGTGGATAAGGATAAAGCGGTTAAGCAAGCAATTGCTGCGGCAAATAAATATATTGAAAGTAATAATTCAGATTTGCGAGAGTCTGCAATTGAATTATTCACGGTATTGGTGGAAAACGGCCAATCCTTTAAGGAAGCAATTGTTGTGGCAAATAATGGAATTGAAGATGAAGATGTATATATTCGTATGGATTCATTGCAATTATTTATTGCATTGGTAAAAAAAAATCAAGCCTTTAAGAAAGCAATTGATGCGGCGAATAAAGGAATTGAAGATGAAGATGCATATATTAAGAGAGTCTCATTTGATTTATTTGCTGCATTGGTAGAAAAAAATCAAGCACTTGAAGAGGCAATAGCCGCTTTACTAAAAATAGAAAACAATTCTGACGTTTTTTTTGGATCATTGTGTGACATATTGGTGGTAAAATTGAAAGAATATATTCAACGTGGTAAAAAATTTGAATTAGTGATAAATACTGCGAAAGAAGCAATTAAAGTTGATGTAATTAAAAATTTTTCGTTAAAATTATGGGATATGTTGTTTGATAAAGGATGGGGATTTATAGATGCAATAGAATTAGTAGAAGCCAATATTGAAAAAAATGAATTAATTAACTTATTACTATCAAAGGAAGATTTTTATAAGTCAGTTAATAAAGATTCTACATATTTAATGTATGCAGCAACTTATGGAAAATTAAATTTTGCACAATTATTAATTGATAAAAAAATTGATGATATCAATGCAAAAAATAAAGAAGGTTGGACGGCATTAATGTATGCAGCATATCTAGGAAATAAGAATGTAGTTGAATTATTAATAAAAAATGGTGCAAAAATAAATGAAAAAAATAAAGAAGGAAAAACTGCATATAGCCTTCTTAAAAATAAGAAAGTAAAAAAGGAAAAAGAAGAACTTAAAAAAGAAATACTGAAAATTTTGAGCAAAAAAAGATAGATTGTGTTTCTGTATGAATTTTTATAATAACTAGATAATAGAAAGCCCGAGAAATTTCTCGGGCTTTCTATTATTATACAAAAATTAAATATGTTTTACTTTTGCTCAGAATCAACGTCTATTGGGCCGGTGTCTCCGGAGTTTTTATCTTTATCTGTGCTGTTATCTTGATTATTGTCTTGATTATCCTGTGTAGTTTTGCTTTGAGCCTCTTTATAAAGAATTTCAGCTACTTTGTGTGAAGAGGCTAATAAATCATCATGTGCTTTTTGCAATTTTTCAGCATCATTTTCAGATTCTTTAAATACTTTTCGTGCTTCTTCTAAAGCAGTTTCAACTTTTGAGACTTCATCAGCCGGAAGTTTTTCTTTATTATCTTTTAATGTTTTTTCTATAGACATAATCATATTGTCTAAAGCATTACGTTTTTCAACAACTTCTTTTTGTTTTTTATCTTCAGCTTCATGTTGTTGCGCTTGTTTTACCAAATTTTCAACTTCTTCTTTAGAAAGACCTGAAGAATTTGAAATGGTAATATGTTGTTCTTTGCCTGTGCCTTTATCTTTTGCTGTAACATGAACTATGCCGTTGGCATCTATATCGAACGTTACTTCCACTTGTGGAATACCTCTTGGAGCAGCAGGAATTCCATCGAGTCTAAATCTTCCTAATGTTTTATTATCTTTTGCAAATTCACGTTCACCTTGAACTATGTGAATATCAACAGCAGTTTGATTGTCTTCTGCTGTTGAGAAAACTTGAGATTTTTTTGTAGGTATTGTTGTGTTTCGTTCTATTAATTTTGTTGCAATTCCACCCATTGTTTCAATTCCAAGAGAAAGTGGCGTAACGTCTAAAAGTAAAACGTCTGTAACGTCACCTGCAAGAACACCACCTTGAATTGCGGCACCAATAGAAACAACTTCATCAGGGTTTACAGATTTGTTTGGTTCTTTGCCAAAGAAGTTTTTTACTAACTCAACAACTTTAGGAATTCGTGTTGAACCACCAACCAAGACAACTTCATCAATTTGATTTTTTTCTATTCCGGCATCTTTGATAGCTTTTTCACAAGGAATAAATAACTTCTTGAATATATCATCGCAAATATTTTCAAGTTTTGCTCGGGATAATTTCATGACTAAGTGTTTAGGTCCACTAGCATCTGCTGTAATGTATGGTAAATTTATTTCTGTTTCAGTTGTGGCTGAAAGTTCAATTTTTGCTTTTTCAGCAGCTTCTTTAAGTCTTTGCAATGCCATCTTGTCTTTTGTAAGATCTATTCCATTTTCTTTTTTAAATTCTTGAACAAGATAGTCGATTAATTTTGCATCTATATTGTCTCCACCCAAAAGCGTGTCGCCATTTGTGGATTTTACCTCTACAACACCATCACCGACTTCCAATATGGAAATATCAAATGTACCGCCACCAAAGTCAAATACAGCTATAGTCTCATTTTTCTTTTTGTCCATCCCGTATGCAAGAGCAGCTGCTGTTGGCTCATTAATAATTCTTTTAACATTTAAGCCTGCAATTGTTCCGGCATCTTTTGTTGCCTGTCTTTGAGCATCGTTAAAATACGCTGGAACTGTAATGACAGCATCAGTTATTTTTTCACCGATATAATCCTCTGCTGCTTGTTTTAATTTTTGTAATACTGCAGCAGAAATTTCTTGTGGTGTTATTTGTTCACCACGTACTTCTATTACTACATCGTCATTTTTGCCGGCTACAAGTTTGTATGGAGCCAGAGAAATTTCTTCTTTTGTTAAATTTGAAAATTTTCTACCAATATATCTTTTTGCGGAAAAAATTGTGTTTTCCGGGTTTGTCACGGCCTGACGTTTTGCTACAGATCCGACCAGTCTTTGACCATCTTTGGTGTATGCAACAATAGAAGGAGTAGTGTTATTACCTTCTTGATTTGGAATAACTTTGGCTACGCCGCCTTCCATAAATGAAACTACAGAATTTGTGGTTCCTAAGTCTATACCTATAATTTTTGCCATTTAAATCCCTTCGCATTAAAATTTTATAGTAAATAACTAAAGTTTTAATTTCAAAATATTTTAAAATATTTTTTTTATTTTTAACAAGTTTTGTATGCTTTGTTGTTTTTCACAAATGAATGATTCATTTGTGTTTTAGCCTAACTTGTAATCATAAAAAACTAAGAATATCTTAGTCTTGCAATGTAGATTTGTCAAGAGTTTTTATATAAAATCTTAGCGTAACAGACTTAGGTTATTTTTATGATTAATGATTTTGGAGTAATTGGGATTTTTGACCCCCAAAAATTCGTTAAAAATCTTAAATTATAGTTAAATCTGTGTCGTATAATTAAAAGTGTATTTAATAATCTACTACATTTGTTGCAGTATGGTGCTTGCGTAGCTAATCTCGGTTTTTTGAAAAAACGCGATTTTGCACTCCGTCTCTACCATCCTGCTCTTTTTATAAGAAAGGAAATGGGGGTGGGGTTGGGTTTTATTGAATGAGAAGGGTGGTGGAATGAGTAGGGGGCTAGGTTGGTATTGGAGAGATGCGAAAGTCTTGTTTTTGGGCAAATTTGAGAGTGTTGTTTTAAAGTATTGATCTGGATGTTTTATTGGTAGCAGGAGGTAATCGACTCCGTGAAAAAGAAAAAAAAATAAAAGAAAAAAGTATATAAAGAAGAAAATATATAAAAGTATATATAAGCATATATATAAGAAATAAAAGTATATAAGAAATATGGGTATATAAATATATAGAGGTATATAGAAGTATATATTGGGGTAATTTCGGGTTAACTATAGATGTATAATAAAATATTGGATTATAAAAATAAAAGAAAAAGAATAAGAAAAAGAACAAAACATAAAATGGGTATATTGTTATACATGTATTCACATAACATATAGTGTTAGTATAGTGTTAGTATTGTAAGATAAATAAATTAATAAACAATTATATTAATAAGAAATAGATTAAATATATCAAATAGATTAATTAGTATAAGTAATAACCAATAACCAATAATACGCACTCGCATAAAGTTAAAAAGAAATAACCAATAGAACGTTTTTTATATTTTTAATTTTTAAATTTATTTTAATTTTTAAAATATTTTTTGAAAGATCTTGAAAATCAAAAAACCTAAAAAGGGATGTACGGCGCCGCATACTTTCGATCTATCTTTTTATAATAAAAAAGACCCCGCAACTTTGCAGGGCCTAAATTTGTCTGTTAAAGATCTTATATTAAATATCAGAATCCTTTGAACTTTCATCAGGTGTAGTTAAATTGTTTTTTACATTTAAAAGTACTATTCTATCTTTTATAGTTTTTAATACTTCTTTTAAAGTGTTAATCGCTTTGTCACCAATGATATTGTTAGATAGATTCAATCTGATGAGTTTGCAATTTGGATCTCTTAATGCGTTAGCAAATGCCTTTGCTCCATCTGATGTTATTTCATTATTACTCAAATTTAAATTACTTATTTTGTTATTTTCATTCATTGATGCATTAGCTAAAGCTTGAGCACCATCATCTCCGATACTGTTGGAAGAAGCGTTTAGATTGGTAAGTTTGCAATTTGGATCTTTTATTGCATTAGCAAATGCTTTAGCTCCTTTATCATTAATAAAATTTGTGCTGATATTTAATTTAGTAATTTTACTCTTTGGTAATGCTTGCGCTAAGGCTTGTGCTCCATCTTCTTGTATAAAGTTTTGGCTGATATTTAATTGGGTAACGTTACAGTTTGGGTTTGTTAATGCTTCGGCCAAAATTTCTGCATCAGTGTCGTTCATTTTGCAGGCTTTTATAACTAATTTTGTAATATCATTATCTTTAGTTGTTATCTGCTCAATTGCGTTATTTAAATCATCGTTATTTGTTAATGTTAACGTTTTTGCTTCGATTTTAACAAATCCATGTATTAAGATTGAAGCTAGTAATAGATACTTTAAACTCTTCATAAAAATCCCCCAAATTTGGTTAATAAATACAACTTACAAATCTTTAAACTTCTACTCCAAAATCGCCATAGTCATCAAAATCTTGTCTTAATAGTCTTTGTACGCCAAGCATGTTCATCAAATTTTG
>JAHIKO010000061.1 GCA_018897535.1 Candidatus Dependentiae bacterium | reverse complement strand
AGGTGATTAATTTTTAATCACCTTTTATATTTGTATTGAATAATTTTAAAATTTATTATTATTTTTCAAATTTTGATGTAACTTCTGTGTAATCATCATAAACAAAAACTTTAACACCACTTAAATTTTTACTGCGTTTAGCAAACTCTATGTACATTTTATCGTAATTTTGGTCACTAGCCATTGCAAAAGATATTTTAATACCACCAATATATCCTTCATTGGATAGATATATTTCTTTGGCTTCATCTTGGCTTGGACTGAATTTGCCATCAAAATCTATAGTTAGATCTGAAATATGGCCTTTTAGTGCATGGGCTTTTAGATTGAATTTAATTTTTTGTATTTTATGTGTCGATCTATTATAAACCTGAACTTTCGAGTAGTTTTTTTTATCTTTATATTTTTCATGATTTTTGTCTAATGATTGGGTATCGGCTGCCAAAATATTAGTCCCTATACTCAATGCAAAAATGCTTAGTAATAAAAGCATATTTTTTTTCATAAAATTCTCCTTTTTATACTTATAAAAAAACTCAAATATTACTTACCATATTTTGAATTTTATTCAGAATATATAATTACTGTCAATGAAAACACAAAAATTAAATTAATTGTTGTCTAGGCTTATTTTTTTTTATTTGGTAAAATACCAGCTTATTAGATTTTATATAGATTTTTGCTTAAAAATAAAAAAGAGGGTTAATATTTCATGGATAAAAAATTAGTATATGTTCTATTGTCATCACTTGCAGCTGTTTGGATATTTAATTATTTTTCACCTAAAAAAGAGTCTTTGAATCTGCAGGATATAAAGCCTGGGCAGGGCTATAATGTTCCATCTGCCAGTGAATTGGCAAAACCAATTAATTTGGAAATAGATTTTTTAGATAAAAAAATTACAGAAAAAGAGTCATTTAATGAAATAGAAACGGATTTATTGAAAGTTTCTTTTTCCAATTATGGTGGAGTTCTTTCAGGCGTAGAATTTAAAAAACACTTGGGTAAAAATTCACAGCCTTTAAAGATAATCCAAAATAAAGGATTTTATGAGCGAGAACAGGGTGCTTTTCTTGTAGCATTAGATGAAAAAACTCCATATTTTTATAAATTTGAAGGTTCCTTTGTTGATGGCGATAAAACGAATATTGTTTATTCCACAAATTCCTCCGGTTGGTTAATAAGAAAAGTTTATTCTATTTACAACAATAATTATAAAATAGATTTAAAATTGGATTTTGAAAAAAGTAGTGATGCAAGTTTAATAAGACCGAGATTATTTTTTCCGTCACCAATGATTGGAGAGATTGAAAAAGATTTGCAGTCTGTGGTTATTGGATCTCTTGATAATAAGTCTGTAGATAAAATAGCTGAAAAAGATTTGACTAAAGCTTGGGTAAAACCTGAAATTATTGGCTCACAGGATAAGTATTTTTTGATGACTCTTTTTGCGGATAACAATGAATTTGTAAATAGAGCTTTTTTTAAAAAAACAAATAATCAAATATTTACAATTTTAGAGGGAAAAGAATTATCTGAAAATTATTCAACAAAACTTTCTTTTTATATTGGTCCAAAATTAGTTGAAGATTTGATTGTTGTTGATAAGAGATTGGAAGATGTCTTGGATTTTGGATGGTTATCCTGGTTTTGTAAATTAATGTTAAAATTATTGCAGTATTTATATTCTTTAGTTGGAAATTTTGGAGTAGCTATAATTTTGATGAGTATCATTCTAAAACTTCCATTTGTTCCACTATCAATAAGTAGCCGAAAAAAACTTGAAGAATATCAAAAGCATACTCCGGCTATTAATAAAATAAGACAAAAATATAAAGGTAACCCGGAATTATTAAATCAGGAATTAATGAAGTATCATAAAGACCATGATATATCGCTTTCAACTCAATTTGTTGGTTGTTTGCCTCTTTTGTTACAGATGCCTATTTTATTTTCTCTTTATCGAGTTTTGGGAAATTATATAGAGCTATATCAAGCGCCATTTGCCGGTTGGATAACCAATTTGTCAGCAGCCGATCCTTTTTATGTGCTACCGGTATTGATGGGAATTAGTACATTTGTTCAACAGGCTATGACTCCGGTAAAAGATGCTTCTCAAAAAGTTATGTTATTTGTTATGCCAATATTTTTGACAATAATATTTTTTAATTTTCCGGCTGGACTTGTTCTTTATTGGCTTATGAATAATTTACTTACAATTATAGAAGATCTTTTTAGAAAAAAATATTTTAGATAGATTTTTATATGTTTAATGATTTGCCAACATTACAAAAAATTGTCCGCCAGTTACAGCGAATACCATATTTGGCATCAAAAAATGTATATAGAGTTGCATTACATTTATTACAAGAAAAACCAAATGAGATAGAGCAATTATTTGATTCTATTTCGAATGGTAAAAAACAGATTCATAAATGCGAAATTTGTTTTAATTTGGTTGAAAATAATAATAAATGTTCAATATGTTCATCACAAAATAGAGATCTTTCTGTTATATGCGTTGTGGAAAATTGGTACGATCTACAAGCTTTGGAACGAGCCGGTGGATATAATGGCGTCTTCCATGTTCTTGAGGGATCGTTGTGCCCGCTTGAAGGAGTCGGCCCTGATGATATAAATATTGATGCTTTATTTAAAAGAATAAATGATTCTACCAAAGAAATTATTTTTGCTACAAATTTAACTCCTGAGGGAGAAGCTACTGCGAGCTTTATATCTTCAAAAGTCGAAGAATTAGGTTTAAATTTACAAATATCTCGTTTGGCAAGTGGTGTTCCAATTGGTTCATCTTTAGAATATATGGATCGGGTAACTATTTACAAAGCATTATCCGGTCGTAGGCCTTTTTAATAAATCATGTTTCTAAGAAAAAAAACAAGTTTTTTTTTATTATTTTTAATACTTATTTTTATTTTTAATAAGTTAGATTCTGTTATAAGAGATGTTGTTGAGTCTGTAAAAATTATAAAAGTTAATAGCATAAATCAACAAATAGATAATCTTAACAAAATTACTTTAACAGGAGATGTTGAAGTTTTTATTGATAATAAAATACATTTGTGGGCTGATAAAATTGAAATAGATAAAAATAAACAGATTCTTTTTGCGCAAAAAATTAGTAAAGGCGCTGTAATTATAGAAAGCGAAGATGTTTTAATTTTGGCAGATGATTTTTATTTAAACTTAAAAGATAAAACCGGATATTCAAATAATATTAGATTCAATATGCCTGAAGGCTATCTTTTTGCATCTAAAGCATTTAGAGAAGATGATAATAATTGGAGTATGGAAGATGTTACATATACATCGTGTGATTCGTACGTACCGCATTGGTCAATACAAGCTAGATATGCAAATTTGTATAAAAATTATTTAATAAGAATAAAGGGAATGTTTTTTAAAATGGGCCCATTGCCATTTTTTGCTTTACCATATATGGTTTTACCTTTGCAAAAAAAATCCAAATCAGGTTTTTTAATTCCTAAAATTTCTTATGATAATGATTTAGGTTTTGGTATAAGGCAAGCATTCTATTGGTCAATAGCCCAAAGATTGGATAGTACTATTACAATTGATTGGCGAGATAAAAAGGGTTTGGCGCTTATAGATGAGTTTAGATGGGCTAGATCTAATGAATCTTTTACATTGTTAAATGCTCGATATGCACTTGAAAAAAATGCTTTTGTAAAAAAAAGCGATAGAATATCTTTGGATACATATAGTCATTATTGGATAGATGGTAAGGATTTTAGATCGATAGATTCTGTTTATGGAAAAAATATAAAAACTTTATTGCGTGTGGATTTTGGAACAGATAAAAAAATAGGGTATCAATTTTTTGATAATTTTTTAAATGTTGATGATACTTTTTTGAATTCTGCCATTTTAAGGTCTTGTGGTACAAAAGAGATTTTAAATATTTATTTTGATAGCAAACAAACCAAAAAAAGTAAATTTGTAAATTTAACTTTGCAAGAAAAAAATGAGATCTTATGGGAATTGCCGGAAGATGATAGAAAATATATTGATAAATCTCAAAAAGAGATTGATGAAAAATTTAGTGCTTTGATTTTGCCAAAATTCGAATTTAATTCTGCATATGATAGTTTATTTAAAAATTTTTTTGTTAAACAAGATATTTTTATTGATCATATTTTTTCAAGAAACAAAAAACAGGAGAAATTTTATCTTAATTCAAAGGTTGTAAAAGAGAATGATTTTTTAATATTTAATAAAGTAGATACTTTTAGATTTTATTATAATTTAAATTTTCAAGAAAAATTTTCACTTAAAGATCAAAATTTTTTAATTTTCTTAGACTCTAATTTTCAGTTAAGATCTAAAATAAAAGATCCTGATATTCGTGCAAAAAAATATGTTATTGAAGGTGACTTTTTAAATGGTGGCGCATATAGATTTTTTTTAAGTGGTGGTGCGCAGTGGGTTATGCCTGAGTTATTTTTTGAATTTAATGAAAATTATAATTATTATATTCAGCCAAATGTGAATTGGACTTTTACTCCTAAATTTAAACAAAATCATTGGTATAACTCGGACCTTTGGGATAGAATATATCCTAAAAATGAAATACAAATTAGTTTAAGAAATAATTTTAATGTAGATAATTTACTTATAAACTTAAATCTTTATCAATCTATAGATTTTTATAATAGTTCGGATAGATTTTTTTTAACTCGAAACCCTGTGCAAAAAAATCTGTTTCCATTATGTTTTGATGTATCTATAGACAGTGACGTTTTAGATTTGTTTTTTAAACAGGAATATGATTGGAATAATTTACAATTATTAACATCTCAAATTGATTTATCCTTTAATTTAAAGGATTTTAATTTTTATATATCATCAGTTTATCAACATCCAAAGCTACAAAAAGCAAGAAATCTTTTTTCGGATATTCCAAATTTTTTAATATTATCGTTAAGTGTTCCATTGGTAAAACATACTAAACTTGCTTATGAGGGCGAATTTTATGCTGAACAGGGAACGGTTTTATTCCCCTTTCAAGGTATAAGGCCGTTGCAACATGCAATAAAACTAAATTATGACGGCCATTGTTGGGGAATTTCTTTAGGTTATGAAGAGAAAAGATATAAAGAATATGGTAATTGGAAGAGTGATAAAGCATTTACTTTATTTTTGCATTTAGATTCTTTAGGCTCATTTGCAAGAAAGTTTAAGCGTCCATCAGTGATCAATAAAATTTAAGGGGATCGAGAGTATGTCTTTTAGTGAAAATAATAGCTTTTTGTTATTTAAAACAAGACGAGATCAGATAATTAGATTTTTAAAAGAAAAAAATACTAATTTAGATAATGGTGTGGTAATTATATATTCAGATTTTGAGTGTGATCGATATGTTTTTCGACAGGAAAGTTCATTTTATTATCTAACCGGAATAAATGAGCCGGGTGCTGTTTTATTAATGTATCTTGATGGAAGGCAGATTCTTTATATTCCAAATTATGGTGGTATTAGGGAAAAATGGTGTAAATTAGATATAAAAATAGATGATAATGTTAAAAATTTATCAGAATTTTTGTGTTTTGACGAAATAAAATATTTGGGAAATTCTATCAATGGCTACTCTTTTAATTCTATTTTTACAAAAGAAAAATATTCTAATTTTTTACTAGATATAGAATTTTTTTTAAATTCTTATAAGTTGAAAGAATTTTTTACATTACTTGATTTGGAATTCAATTCAAGATATTTTACGCAAATTCAGTTATATAAAAATTTATTTGAAATATTTCCAGAAACTCGAGAAATTACAAGTGATTTAGCTCCTCTTATACATTATATGCGACGCTCTAAATCTGAAGTAGAGATAGATTTAATATACAAGGCTGTTCAGGTTACAAATATGGCTCATGATTCTGCGGCAAAAGTTATAGCTCCAGGAAGAATTGAGCATGAAATACAAGCAATTGTGGAATCGGTATTTACTCAAGCCGGTGCATTACGACCAGCATTTCCATCAATTGTTGCTACGGGGAAAAATACAACGATTTTACATTATACAAAAAGAGATCAGGAATTAAAACCAGGAGATTTGGTTGTTGTAGATATTGGTGCAGAGTATGGATATTATTGTGCAGATTTAACAAGAACATATCCGGTGTCCGGTAAATTTACCAAAAGGCAAAAAGAAATTTATAATATTGTGCTTGATGCACAGAAATATGTTGAATCTTTAGCAAAACCTGGTATGTTTTTGAATAATAAGAATGTTCCTGAAAAATCTTTAAATCATTTAGCTATAAGTTATTTTAAGAAATTTGGATTAGAAAAATATTTTTTTCATGGAATAGGACATTTTTTGGGGTTGGATGTTCATGATGTTGGTGATACATGTTATCCATTAGAATATGGCGATGTTTTTACTATAGAACCGGGAATATATATTCCTGAAGAAAATATTGGTATAAGAATAGAGGATGATTTTTTAATGGTAGATGATGGAGCTCTTTGTTTAAGTTTTGATTTGCCTAAGCAAGCACAAGAAATTGAAAATTTAATGAGGGAATAAATTATGGAAATTAAAAATTTATATGAAAAAGTAAAAAAACAAAATACAAAATTTATAGTTGTTACCGGCGGTGTTTGCTCATCTTTGGGTAAAGGTATTTTGGTTTCATCCATAGGTGTATTGTTAAAAAATTCCGGATATTCGGTTTCCGTTATTAAACTTGATCCATATTTAAATGTTGATCCTGGAACAATGTCCCCATTGGTTCACGGAGAAGTTTTTGTTACTGATGATGGAGCTGAAACTGATTTAGATCTTGGTCATTATGAAAGAATATTAGGATCACATTTAACTAAAGAGTCGTCAGTCTCATCAGGCCAGATATTTCAAGAAGTTTTAAATGCTGAACGTGATGGGAAATATCTTGGCAGAGATATACAGATGATACCTGATGTTGTTGATGCTATAAAAAATAGATTAATTAATTTTGCAATAAAATATCCCAAAGATTTTATTCTTGTTGAAATAGGTGGAACGGTTGGAGATATTGAAGGTGGCGTATTTTTAGAAGCTGTTCGTCAACTTAAATTGGAATTGGAGCCAAATTCTGTAATGTTGGCACATTTAAGCTTGGTTCCGTATTTGGAATGGGCTCACGAAATAAAAACCAAACCGACTCAGCATAGCGTTATATTATTAAAAAAATCAGGATTGATGCCAGATGCCCTATTTTTGCGAACAGATTATAAAACAAATGATAAAGTAAAGAAAAAATTATCTGTTATGTGTGGTGTTAAGCAGGAATATATATTTGATGCTTTGACAGTTAATTTAATTCCAAAAATATTCGCTAATTTAGATACTCAAAATGTTAATCAACTTATTCAGAACTGGTTTGGGATAAAGAATATACGAAAAGCAGATCTTTCTGAATGGGAAAATTTAATTAAATTAATTGAAAATAAAAAGAAAAGTATAAAAATTGCTTTAATTGCAAAATATGTTGGAAGTAATGATCCATATTTGAGTGTTGTAAGAGCTATAGAAACGGCGGCTAATTTCAACAATGTTGGCGTAACTATAGAAGTAATTGAAGCTGAAAAGCTTGAAAATATCAGTAAAAAAGAATTTGAAGAAACTTTTAAAAATATTGATGGAATAGTTGTTCCGGGTGGGTTTGATAAGCGTGGTATAGAAGGTAAAATTGCATGTGCAAAATATGCACGAGAAAATAATATACCATATTTTGGTCTTTGTTTGGGCATGCAAATTATGCTTATAGAATTTGCCAGATCTGTTTTGAAATTTAAAAATGCATCAAGTACTGAATTTGATAAAAAAACTAAATATCCCGTAATTTCTATGATTGAAGAACAGAAAAACATAGATAAAAAGGGTGGAACAATGCGTTTAGGTGTTTATACTTGTAGTTTGATTAAAAATACAAGGGCGAGAGATATTTATGCACAAGATGCTATTTTAGAAAGACACAGACACAGATATGAATTTAATAATAAATTTAAAAAAGAATTCGAAAAAAATGGAGTAGTGTTTTCCGGAATATATAAAAAAGAAAATTTAGTAGAAATTGCTGAAATAAAAAATCATAAGTTTATGATTGGGACACAGTTTCACCCTGAATTTTTGTCAACGCTACTAAAGCCACACCCATTATTTAAAGAATTTATTAGAGTTATTGTTGAAAATAAGAATAAATAACTCAGTTTATTCTTATTGACCTGTGCTTTTTTTTATTTTAAACTTAACTTTCTTACACTAGTATTAAAAAAGTTAGTTAATTAAGGATTTATTAACCATGGATATGAATAAAGTTTATTTTGCTTCAAAAGAAAATGTTACTCCTAAATGGCATTTAATCGATGCAAATGGTAAAGTTTTGGGTCGTCTGGCAACTGAGATTGCAGACATAATAAGAGGTAAAGATAAACCTGAATTTACACGTCATGCGGATGCCGGTGATTATGTTGTTGTAATAAACTGTGAAAAAATTGTTCTTACAGGTAGAAAATTAGAAGATAAAACATATCCATTTTATTCAGGATGGAGAAGCGGTTTAAAAGAAATTACAGCAAAACAAATGCTTGAAAAGAAACCGGAAATGTTGATAGAACTTGCTGTAAAAAGAATGTTGCCAAAAAATAAGCTTACAAGCCAAACGATCAAAAAATTAAAAGTTTATGCTGGAGAACAACATCCTCACGGTGCTCAACTTATTGGTTTTAAAGCGTAAAAATATAATTATTTTGAGGTTAAAATTAAGCAGGATTAATATCCTGCTTTTTTTATAGGTGTTTCCAGATGTTTCAACGAACAATAAATAAAAGTGTGTCCTTTTCGGGAATCGGTGTACATTTTGGCTTATCTTCTAAAATAATTTTACATCCTGCGCAAATTGATTCAGGTATTGTTTTTATCAATAATGATCTTAGAGAATTTCAGATAAAAATTGGATCCATTATTCCGCAAGAAGCTATGCATGCATCTGTTTTAAAAAAAGATAAATTTGTGATTAGTACGCTTGAGCATCTTATGGCGGCTGTAAATGCATTTCAGATAGATAATTTATTAATAGAAATTCAAGGCGTTGAAGTTCCAATATTGGATGGAAGTTGTATAGGTTTTGTAAATTGTATAAGTAAAATAGGCATAAAAGAACAAAATAAAAAAAAAGAATTTATATCTTCTAAGCAAATAATTTCCTTTAATGATGAAAAAAACGATAGAAGTATATCAATTTATCCAGCTGAAAAAATTAATGGCGAGTATAGTAATTCTTTATTTTTTGATTATTCTGCAGATTTTTCACACCCATTAGTTGGTAAAGGTAGATTATGTGGAGAATTATCTTTAGATTATTTTATTAAAGAAATTGCACCGGCTAGAACCTTTGGCTTTTTAGATCAGTTGCCGTTTTTAAAAAAACATGGTTTGGCTAAAGGAACATCTTTGGGAAATACCGTTGTAATTGGACAAGATGATTTTATTAACACGCCTAGATTTCGCGATGAATTTGTGCGACATAAATTGCTAGATCTAATCGGAGATTTATCTTTATTAGGTAAAAATTTGGCCGGTAAAGTTGTTGCAAAAAAAACCGGACACAGTTTTAATAGACTTGTTGTGCAAGATTATATAAATAATCTGGATAATTGGAAATTGATAAATTAAAAAGGGCTCATTTAATGAGCCCTAAATTTTTATTTATTAAACAATAGAACTATATCTTTGTATGATAAGTAAACTATTAAGCTTAATAGTGCTACCCAAGAAGCCATATTAATTATATTTTTTATTATTTCAGGAATTTCTCTTCTGATTATTGCTTCTATACTAACTAAAAGAAGCTGCCCGCCATCCAAAGCGCCAATAGGTAAAATATTTATTATTGAAAGATTTATGCTAATAAGCGCCAAAAATAATAATAGTGGAATTAAGCCTCTTTGTGCTGTTTGATATGTTTGTGAAATAATTAATATTGGGCCCCCGGCACCTTGTAGACTTTTTGATTTTATAAGAGTTATTATGCCTTTGACCATTTGTTTGATTATTTCATTTGTTGTACTTATTCCTTTTATTACAGCATCAAAAATATTATATTTTTCATATTGCCCGACAAGCTGTTCTGATTTTGGTTCTAAGATTTCGATAATTTTGTTATTAAAATCTTTATTGCTTGGATCCAAAATTATATCCAATTGCTGACTATTTCTTAATATCGTAAGTTTTATGTTACTTGTTGATGATTTAAGCAGTGGCTTTATCAAGTTCTTTTTAATTATTTTAAAAAATAGCGTAGGTTCGTTGCTAATATTTATATCATTTATTGCAATAATTTTGTC
This sequence comes from Candidatus Dependentiae bacterium, assembly GCA_018897535.1. Lineage (NCBI taxonomy): Bacteria > Candidatus Babelota bacterium. The sequence continues at coordinate 4,972 of JAHIKO010000061.1, read as the reverse complement.
TTGAGCTTTTAATTTTGTTTTTTTCTCAATCTCAATATTTATTTTTGATGATATGTTTAAAGATGCCGATTTTTTAGGTATTCCAATCATAAATAAAAAAGAATAAATTAGATATGCAAATATTAGATTAAATAAAACACCACCACTTAAGACAAAAAATTTCTGCCAGTAAGGTTTTTTTGTAAAAGAATTTTCACCTTCGTGCTTTGCAAATTCTTGTTCACCTTGTCCAACTTCGGATAATCCTGCAATTTCTACATAGCCGCCTATTGGAATCATAGATAATCTGAAATTTGTTTGACCAAATTTATGTTCTAATAACTTCGGTCCCATTCCGATTGAAAATGTTGGAGTGTGAATATTAAATATTTTACAGAAAATAAAATGACCGAACTCATGAATTGTTATTAGAAGACCAAATCCAATAATTGCAAAAGCTAGAGGTAATAGTTTTGAGGAAAAAACGAAAAATAAGGCATTTATTGACACGATTACATCCCTTTTAATTTTTTAGACGGTAAAAATTTACATCACATTACGACAGTAGTATACATTTTGTGCAAAATTTTGACTATTCTTTGATTGTTTTGCTTGAAAAAAAATAAAAAAAATATAAAATTAAACTTGCTGTTAATTCATTTTTGAGCATTATTACCCATATTTTATTGTTCGATGAATTGATTATGATTTGTGAATATAAATTGAATTTTTGTTTATTTTATAATTTTTAGGAAAGACGGTATGCCAACAATTAATCAGCTAGTTCGTTCAAAGCGTGTTGCGCCCAAGAGAAAAACGAAATCTCCCGCTTTGAATAGTTGCCCTCAAAAAAGGGGAACTTGTGTGCGTGTTTATACTATGACGCCAAAAAAACCAAACTCAGCTCTTAGAAAAGTTGCCAGGGTTAAATTAACAACCGGAAAAGAAGTAACTGCATATATTCCTGGTGAAGGACACAATCTTCAGGAGCACTCAGTTGTTTTGATAAGGGGCGGTAGAGTAAAAGACTTACCGGGTGTTAAATATCATATCATACGTGGCGTTCTTGATACACAAGGTGTTGAAAAGAGGGCACAAGGTCGTTCTTTATATGGTGCTAAGCGCAAGAAAGGTGGTGCCTAATGCCTAGACGTAAGTCGGTAAACGCTATAAGAGATATTGGAACGGATTTTAGGTTCGACTCTTTTGTAGTTCAAAAATTAATAAATATGATTATGGAAAGAGGCAAAAAAGATTTAGCCTGCTCCATAGTTTATGAAGCATTTGATGTTATTGCTGAAAAAAATGGTGGAGATGATAAGGCTTACCAAATATTTGAAAAAGCCATATCTCAGATAAAGCCATCAGTTGAAGTGAAATCTAGAAGAGTTGGTGGCGGTGTTTATCAAATACCTACAGAAGTAATGCCAAGAAGAGCTCTTGCGCTTGCTTTAAGATGGTTGATAGAATCAGCTTCCGATAGATCGGATAAAACTATGGGACAACGCTTGGCGAGTGAGATTTTGGAAGCGTCCCAAGGTAGAGGTAATTCATTTAAGAAAAAAACGGATGTTCACAGAATGGCTGAAGCCAACAGAGCATTCTCTCATTTTGCTTGGTAATTGGAGGCTTTGTTGATTTATGAGTAATTCGAATTCTGCTGAACTAAAAAAACAAAGAAATATTGGAATTATGGCTCACATTGATGCGGGTAAAACCACGGTTAGTGAGCGCGTATTGTTTTATACCGGTGTTTCTCATAAAATTGGTGAAGTTCATGAGGGTGAAGCTGTCATGGACTGGATGGAACAAGAGCAGGAGAGAGGTATAACAATTACATCTGCTGCGACAACTTGTTATTGGAAAGATCATAAAATAAATTTAATTGATACACCGGGTCACGTTGATTTTACTATAGAAGTAGAGCGATCTTTGCGTGTTTTGGATGGAAGTGTCGCTGTTTTCTGTGGTGTTGGTGGTGTTGAGCCTCAATCTGAAACTGTTTGGCGTCAAGCTGACAGATATAAAGTTCCGAGAATAGCATTTGTTAATAAATTGGATAGAATTGGTGCCAACTATTTCGACGTTGTGTCCGAGATTGATTCTAAGTTGCATGGTAACCCAATTGCAATGCAGTGCCCCGTTGGTCAGTCTGAAGACTTTTCTGGAATAATTGATCTTGTAACTGAAAAACTTGCTGTTTTTGATGAAGAATCTCAAGGATCAAAGGTTTCATGGATTGATCTGCCTGAAGAATATAAAGACAAAGTTTCTGAATTAAGACGTCATTTGGTTGAGAGAGCTTGCGATTTTGATGATGCGATGGCAGAAGATTACTTAGATGGTAAAACTGTATCTCATGAAAGAATAAAAGCCGCTATAAGAAAAGGTGTTTTAGATCAGAAAGTAACACCGGTTTTTTGTGGTTCAGCATTTAAAAATAAGGGTGTACAGCTTTTATTAGATGCGGTTGTAGATTATTTACCATCGCCTTTGGATGTTCCGGCTATTGAAGGTATTAATCCGGATACAAATGAAAAAGAAAAAAGAGAATCTGATCCAAAGGCACCATTTAGTGCTTTGGCATTTAAAATTATGACAGATCCTTTTGTTGGATCTTTAACTTTTGCCAGAGTTTATTCAGGCTTTTTGGAAGCAGGTTCTTATATATATAATTCGTCAAAAGGTAAAAAAGAACGAGTAAGCCGTCTAGTGCGAATGCATGCGAATAAAAGAGAAGAGGTTTCTTGCGTATCCGCTGGTGATATTATTGCCGTTGTTGGTGTAAAAGATGTAACGACCGGAGATACTTTCTGTGATGAAAATCATCCAATATTATTGGAGTCTATTCAGTTTCCTGAACCTGTTGTGAGTGTTGCAATAGAGCCAAAGGGTAAAGGTGATTATGAAAAGATGACAATAGCATTGAGAAAATTAATGCAGGAAGACCCTTCATTTAGATTTACATTCGATAATGAAACAGGTCAGACAGTAATTTCAGGTATGGGTGAATTACACTTGGAAATTATTGTTGATAGAATGCTTAGAGAGCATAAAGTTGAAGCCAATGTTGGAAAGCCTCAAGTAGCTTTTAAAGAAACAGTTATGGCTACAGCTGAAGCTGAAGGTAAATTTATTCGTCAGTCCGGTGGTCGTGGTCAATATGGACATGTTTGGTTAAAAATTTTGCCTCTTGATCGTGGCGCTGGTTATAAATTTGAAAATAATATTGTTGGTGGTGTTATTCCTAAAGAGTATATTCCAGGTATAGAAAAAGGTGTAAAAGAAGCTTTAACTAACGGAATTTTGGCGGGATATCCTGTTGTTGACGTTCAGGTTGAAGTTTTTGATGGATCTTTTCATGATGTAGACTCTTCGGAAATAGCTTTTAAGATAGCAGCTTCGATGGCATTCAAAGAATGTATGAAAAAAGCTACACCTGTAATTTTGGAGCCAATATTCAAGATAGAGGTTGTTACCCCTGAAGAATATATGGGCGATGTTATGGGAGACTTAAATTCTCGTCGTGGAAGAATTTTAGGAATGGAAGAACGTAAAGGTGTCCAAATAATAACGGCTCAGGTTCCTCTTGCCGAGATGTTTGGATATACAACGGATTTGCGCTCTATGACAAAAGGTCGAGCAAGTTCGTCAATGGAATTTGAGGTTTATAGGGAAGTCCCTAAAAACGTCCAAGAGGAAATAGTAGGTAAAAAATAGTTTTAATAATGTTGATTTGTAGATATAAGAAGGATATACAAAATGGCAAAAGGTATATTTGAAAGAAAAAAACCGCATTGTAATATTGGAACAATTGGTCACGTTGACCATGGTAAGACATCTTTGACTGCGGCAATAACAAAATATTTAGCAACAAAAGGTTTGGCTAATTTTAGAGCTTTTGATCAAATTGATAATGCTCCGGAAGAAAAAGCCAGAGGTATTACAATTGCAGTATCTCACGTTGAATATGAAACTGAAAAACGTCACTATGCACACGTAGACTGTCCAGGTCACGCCGACTATGTAAAAAATATGATTACCGGTGCTGCTCAAATGGATGGTGCAATATTGGTTGTTTCCGCTGCTGACGGACCAATGCCTCAAACCAGAGAACACATTTTATTAGCTGGACAGGTTGGTGTTCCCGCAATAGTGGTATTCATGAATAAAGTGGATATGGTTGATGATGAAGGTTTGATTGAATTGGTTGAAGAAGAAATTAGAGAACTTTTAACACAATATGGTTTTCCTGGAAAAGATATTCCTATTATTAGAGGTTCTGCATTAAAAGTTTTAGAGGGTGATACATCTGAAATAGGTAGCCAATCAATTCAGCGCTTGATGGATGCTGTTGATAGCTATATTCCAACACCTGTAAGAGACACTGAAAAAGCATTTTTAATGCCAATAGAAGACGTATTCTCAATTTCAGGAAGAGGTACTGTTGTTACGGGTCGTGTAGAAAGAGGTGTGGCAAAAATTGGTGAAGACATAGAAATAGTCGGTTTTAGAGATACACAAAGATCTACAATAACCGGTATTGAAATGTTTAATAAAGAGTTAAAAGAAACTCAACCTGGTGATAACGTTGGTATACTTCTTCGTGGTACAAAAAAAGAAGATGTAGAGCGTGGTCAAGTTGTTGCAAAAGTTGGTTCTATAACTCCACACAAAAAATTTAAAGCAAAAATTGTTACATTGAAAAAAGAAGAAGGTGGAAGACACACTCCATTTTTCAATGGATATAGACCTCAGTTTTATTTTAGAACAACAGACGTAACTGGAAATATTACACTTCCAGCTGGTCGCGAGATGGTAATGCCTGGCGATGAAGTTGAAGTAGTCGTTGAACTTGTTGGCAAAATAGCTATGGATAAAGAGCTTAAATTTGCAGTTCGTGAAGGTGGAAGAACTGTTGGTGCTGGTATTGTTACTGAAATTATTGAATAAGAATTGTGAGTTTTTGAATGAAAAAACAGAAGATACGTTT
>JAHIKO010000060.1 GCA_018897535.1 Candidatus Dependentiae bacterium | reverse complement strand
TTGACATTAAAGTCTTATGATCATCGTTTATTAGATGGTGCAGTAAAACAGATAGTATTGACTGTAAAAAGAACAGGTTCCCTTTTATTGGGACCTGTTCCACTTCCAAACAGGAAGCAGTGTTTTACCGTATTAAGGTCGCCGCATATAGATAAAAAATCAAGAGAGCAATTTGAGTTAACAACTCACAAAAGAATCTTGGATATAATTGCGCCGTCTGAGCAAACTATGGATGCCTTAATGAAGTTGAACATTTCTGCTGGTGTTGATGTTGAAATTAAGTAGGGATTAGAAACAAGAGGCTGTATAATGCTAAGTAGTTTTTTTGGCAAAAAAATAGGAATGACTCAAATTTTTACAGAAGATGGTGTGGTTATACCTGTCACTGTGATTAATGCTGCAAATTGGTTTGTTACGCAAATTAAGACATCTGATAATGATGGTTATAGTGCTGTGCAGCTTGGGTTGTTAAGAAAACGGTTCGATTCGTCTTTAATGGAAACGGATTGGTTGAAAAATAAAAATAATTATTTTTCCATTTATAGAGAAGTTCGAGTAGATGCCGCAGATTTAAATAATTTCAAATTGGGACAAAAAGTTGGTTTGGATAAAACCGCTTTGTCTGAAAATGATAATGTTAAAGTAACCGGTAAGAGTAAGGGATTGGGTTATCAAGGTGTAGTAAAACGTTGGGGGTTTTCAGGTGGTCCTGATACTCACGGATCTACATTTCATAGAATTCCTGGTTCTGTTGGTAATATGCGTTCACAGGGAGAAGTTCTTAAAGGTAAAAAACTACCTGGTCATGCTGGTCTTAGAACATTTACCACAAAAAATTTAAAAATAGTTAAAGTTGATAAAAATGGTGATGTTTTATTTGTTAAGGGTGCTATTCCCGGCAAAAAAGAATCACTTATTTGTATTAGCAAGCAAGGGTAAGACATATGAAACAAATAATTGTTTATGATGCAGCAGGTAAAGAACAAGAAAAAATTAATCTTGATCTTGCCATATCAAAAAAGGATGAAAGTCCAAGAACTTTTTCTTATGTGGTAAAATCTCTGTTGTTGAATTGGCGACAAGGGACAGTATCTTCGAAATCTCGAGGTGAAGTGTCTTTTTCAAATAAAAAGCCATGGAAACAAAAGGGAACCGGTAGGGCTAGAGCTGGATCGTTGAGATCTCCTTTATGGAGAAAAGGTGGAACGGCATTTGGACCGCAACCTAGAACAAGAACAACTTCTGTAAATAAAAAACAGACAAAACTTGTTTTTAATAATATACTAAACACTTTCTTAAATGAAAATAAATTATTTTGTTTAGATTATAATATTTCAAAAGAAAGTAGACCTAGCACTAAAAATGTGTTTAATTCTTTGAAAAATCTTGAACTAAATAATAAAAAAGCAGTTTTATTTTTGTCATTTGAAGATGACTTTAATTTTGTTTCTTTTAGAAACATTCCTAATTTAAATGTCATTAGTTACAGCCAGCCAAATGTTTATGACATAACAAATTGCGATTGTTGGATTGTATTGAAAAAAGATTTGGATTTATTTAAAAATATGGTTTTGTCATGGAATTAAGTAATTACGATATAATAAAAAAAAGAATAGTGACTCCTAAGAGTACTGACTTGTTTAAAAAAGAAGGTAAAATAACTTTTGAGGTGCACAAAAACTCTAATAAAATAATGATAAGAACAGCTGTTGAAAAAATTTGGGATGTTAAAGTTGATAACGTTAGAGTAATAAGTGTACCGGGAAAAACAAAATCTTTTGGCAGACGTCCGTTTGTTTCTTCGGATAGAAAAAAAGCTATTGTAACTCTTAAAAAAGGTTACAAAATAGATCTACCAGGAAATGTTGAAACAATGGGAATGTCTTCAAAATCTGCAAAAGAAAAAAGTATGCCTCTAGAGGGAAAATAAAATGGCTATTATAACTAGAAGACCTGTTACGTCTTCATTAAGAGGACAACAGTTTTTGTCTCATAAGGATCTTTCTAAAAAAAGACCTGAAAAAGGACTTACTGTTTCTTTGTCTAAATCCGGTGGTCGTAATGCATACGGTCGAATTACGGTAAGACATATTGGCGGTGGTGCTAAAAGAAAGTATAGAATTGTTGATTTTAATAGATTATTCAAAGAAGTTCCTGGAAAAGTTGTGGCTTTTGAATATGATCCAAATAGAAATGTTCATTTGGCCTTGATAGTTTATTCAAATGGAGCAAAAGGTTATATTTTGAGACCGGATAGCTTGAATATTGGCGATGTTATTTTGTCTGGACTTAAAGCTGAAGCTAAAGTCGGAAATAGTTTGCCATTAAAAAGTATACCTGTTGGTTTCTTTGTTCATAATGTTGAATTATTTCCAGGCCAAGGTGCAAAATTTGCAAGAAGTGCTGGTAGTGCAGTTCAACTTTTGGGTAAAGAAGGTGATTTGGCTATTTTAAAAATGCCTTCAGGTGAAACTCGTACAGTGTGCCTTGATTGCTGGGCTTCTGTTGGAATGTTATCAAATGCGGAATATAGAAATATTACTTTAGGTAAGGCAGGAAGAACTCGTCATAGAGGTATTAGACCAACCGTTAGAGGTATGGCTATGAATCCAATAGATCATCCACACGGTGGTGGTGAAGGAAGATCTAAATCAGGATCTCATCCGGTAACTCCTTGGGGTAAGGGTTGTAAGGGAACTAGAACGAGAACAAGAAAAAATGCCGCTATTTTAAAAAGACGTAAGTAGTGTAAACTAGTATGTTGACAAATAAATATAGAAAATTTTATAGCGAATAATTGAGGACTTAGATGGCCAGATCGACTAAAAAGGGTCCTTTTGTAGATCCTTCATTGTTAAAAAAAATTGCCGCAGCAAAAGAGTCTGATTCTAGGCAGACGATTAAAACATGGAAAAGAAATAGTATGGTCACTCCAGATTTTGTTGGATTGACTATGGCTGTGCATGATGGGCGTAAATTTATTTCGGTTTTTATAACTGAAAATATGGTTGGGCATTATTTAGGTGAATTTGCTCCAACTCGAACATTTAGAGTGCATAGTGGACAGCGAAAAACTGGAACTGAAGAAGCAGCTGCAAAGTAATTGTTTAAGAGATTGTTAATTTGTTTAATAAAACCAAAGGTTAAAAGATGCTTGTAAAAGCCAATACTAAATACATAAGAGTTTCTCCATACAAGTTGCGTCCTGTTGTAGACGTCATAAGAGGCTACTCTGTGGATAAAGCTCTTGCATGGTTGCAGACAAATTCTTTAAGGAAGGTTATGCCTGTAAGAAAAACTCTTTTGTCTGCATATGCAAACGGAAAAAATATTTTGGCATTGGATGTTCCTATGGATCAGTTTTTTATAAAAGAAATAAAAGTTGATCAGGGACCAACGGTTAAATATTTTAAACCTGGCGCAATGGGAAGAGCTTCAATTCAACGTAGAAGACTTAGCCATTTACAGATAATTTTAGAAAAAAAAGAAGTAAAAAAATAGTTTATAAATAAGATTTTAGAGGTGTTTTGTGGGACAGAAGGTTCATCCAGTAGGATTTAGATTAGGGGTTTTTGAGGATTGGAGAGCTCGCTGGTTTTCTAAAAAATCTTACGGTAAAGAGTTGTTGGAAGACTTAGCAATAAGAAAATACTTAAAAAGTGTTTTAAATTTTGAAGATATAGACAAAATTGTTATAGAAAAAGCTGGGGATAATATTCGTATTATTTTGCATTCCTCAAGACCTGGATTTATTATTGGTAAAAAAGGAATGGGAATAGAAAAGCTAAAAAGCGATTTTTATAATAAATTTAAGAAAAATGTTGAATTTTCTGTTCAGGAAGTAAAAAATCCTGATTTGAGTGCTGCTATATTGGCTAAATCTATAGCTGATCAGTTACTAAAACGTGTCAGTTTTAAGCGCGCTATGAAAAAGGCAGGGTTTGCTGCTATGAAAAGTGGAGCCAAAGGAATTAAGGTTTGTTGTGCCGGACGCCTTGGCGGTGCTGAAATTGCAAGAACTGAATGGTTAAGATTAGGTTCAGTTCCATTACATACACTGCGCTCCAATATTGATTATTCTTTGGCAGAGGCAAAAACTACTTACGGAATAATTGGTATTAAGGTTTGGGTTTGTAAGGGTTCTTATTGATTTTTGCCAGAAAAATTTTAATTTAAAGATTTAAGATTAAGATAGAAAGATTAATAAAATGTTAATGCCGAAAAAGACTAAATACAGAAAAATTCAAAGAGGACGCTTAAAGGGAAAATCTAAGGCTAGTGATTTAGCTTTTGGTGATTTTGGATTGGCGGCAGTTGATCCAGGATGGTTAACAGCAAGACAAATAGAATCGGCTAGAGTAGCTGTTAATCGACATTTAAAAAAAGGTGGAACACTTTTTTTAAGAGTATTTCCTGATAAACCTATTACGAAAAAACCTGCAGAAACTCGAATGGGTAAAGGTAAAGGTAATCCGGAGTTTTGGGTTGCAGTTGTTAAACGCGGTAAGATGCTTATGGAAGTAAAAGATGTTTCATCAACTGATGCAAAAGCAATATTTAAGGCTGCTGCTTATAAAATTCCAATGAAAACAAAGTTAGTTTGTAAACAAAATGTTACAGGTACTGTTAATAACACAAAAGTGTAGTTAATCTTAGAGACAGATTATGAATAAAGAAGATTTGAAAAAGTTAAGTGAGTCTGAATTAAATAAAGAGTTGATGCAATTGAAAAAAGAATTGTTTGATTTGAAATTCGGACTTGAAAATGGAGAAGTTAAAGATCTTTCACAGTTTGGAAAGATTCGTAAAGATACAGCAAGATGCTTAACTTTTTTAAAACAAAAACAAGCATAAATGCTAATATTTTTTTTAAAATATGTTAAAGTAATACTTGATGTTTCTGCTTGGGATTGTTAAAAGGTTGCAATTTAAGGTATAAAAATGACAAAAAGCGAAAAAGATAATAAAGCGAAATCACCGACAGGAATGGTTCTTGAGGGCGAAGTACTCTCATGCGGAATGCAAAAGACCGTTGTTGTTAAGGTTTCAAGAATGTTTAAGCATTCATTGCTTGGAAAAACTATAAATTCAGTAAAAAAGTATAAAGCTCATGATGAAGATGGTGTTGCAAAAGTTGGTGACTGGGTTGAAATTGTCGAATGTAGACCAATTTCTAAAACCAAGCATATGAGATTAAATGGCGTTTTAAGAAAAGCTGGTTAAGAAAGGTTTCTCATGATACAAAAGCAAACGATGTTAAATGTTGCTGATAATTCAGGCGCAAAAAAGGCTATGGTAATTCATATAGTAGGAAGCACTCGTAAACGCTATGCATATATTGGTGATATAGTTAAAGTTGCGGTAAAAAAAGCTATTCCTGGCGGCACTGTAAAAAAAAGTGATGTAGTTACAGCTGTGATTGTAAGAACAAGAAAAGAAACAAGACGTATGGACGGAAGTTATATTCGTTTCAGCGACAATGCTGCTGTAATACTAGATAAAGAAAAACAGCCGGTTGGAACTCGTATATTTGGTCCAATTGCAAGAGAATTGAGAGCTGAGGGATACTTGAAAATTATATCTTTGGCGCCGGAAGTTTTGTAGGATAGATATGTTAAGTCGAATTAAAAAAAATGATAATGTAATCGTTATTGCAGGAAAAGATAAAGGCAAACAGGGAACGGTAATTAAGGTTTCACCAAAAGATGATGAAGCTTTGGTAAAAGGTGTTGCGATTGTAACAAGACATGCTAAAGCTAAAAAATCCGGAGAAACCAGTCGAATTGTAAAAGAAGAGACTTATATTTCGTTATCTAAAATTATGCCTATCTGTAAGTCTTGTAATAAGGCCTGCAGAGTAAGAACAAAATTATTGGAAGATAATAAAAAAGTAAGAGTTTGTCATCGCTGTCAAGAGGCCTTTTAGGTAGGATTTTTTGTTTATGGAATCACGTTTAGAAGTTTTATACAAAAAAGAAATTCGTAAAAAATTAAAAAAAGATTTGGACTTAGGAAATATTATGCAGGTTCCTAAAGTTACAAAAATTGTTTTGAATATGGGTGTGAAGGATGCAATTGCTGACAGTAAGGTTTTAAATCTTGTAAAAGAAGTTGTTACAAGAATATCGGGACAAGCTGCGGTGAAAACATATGCAAAAAAATCCATTGCAGGGTTTAAATTGCGTGAAGGAATGGCTATAGGTGTTATGGTTACACTTAGAGGCCATAAAATGTATGATTTTTTGGATAGGCTAGTTAATATTGCAGTTCCACGAATCAAGGATTTTCACGGTTTAAAGCCTAAACTTGATGGTGATGGAAATTATAATTTGGGCATAAAGGATTGGATGGTTTTTCCTGAAGTTGATTATGATTCTGTAGATAAGTCAAGAGGTTTGAATGTTACAATTCATACATCTGCAAGGAAAGATGACCATGCAATTGCATTGTTGAAAAGTTTTAATATGCCATTTAAACAAAATTAAAGTTTTGATAAAGGTAATTGGATTATGGCAAAAAAATCGTCAATAGAAAAAGCGAACAAAACTCCTAAGTTTTCTACAAGACAAAGAAATAGATGTAAATCTTGTGGTAGGCCAAGAGGTTTTATGCGTGAGTTTATGTTGTGTAGACTTTGTTTTAGAAAATATGCTCTGGAAGGTTTACTTCCAGGTGTTAAGAAAACTAGCTGGTAGGATTTAGAAGGACAATAAGTATGTCAATTGATGTTGTTGGAGATTTTTTAACAGTTATTCGTAACGCTTTAATGGTTTATAAGCGCTCTGTAAGTGTTCCTTATTCAAATCTCAAAATTGGTATAGCCAAAGTTTTAAAAGACGAGGGTTATATTAAAGATTTTCGTAAAGAAGAAGATGAAAAAGGAAAATCAACTTTAGTTTTGATATTGAAATATGTTGATGGTCAATCAGCTATTAATGAAATAACTAGAGTAAGTAAACCCGGTAGACGTTTTTACGAAAGATCGAGCAAAATTACTCCTGTAGTCGGTGGTTTAGGTGTTGCAATATTGACAACAAGTTCTGGCATTATGACTGATCAACAAGCAAGAAAGCTTTCTGTTGGTGGAGAAGTCATTTGTCACGTTTGGTAAGGATAAAAGTATGTCAAAGATAGGAAGAAAACCAATAGAACTTTTAGCTGCCAAGATTGAATTAAAAGGTCAAGAACTTATAATAAGTGGTTCAAAAGCTAAATTTACGCATGTTTTGCCTAATATTTTATCGGCAAAAATAGAAGATGGATATTTGTATATTAATTTACTAAAAGACTCAAATGAGAATAGAGCTGTTTGGGGTCTTAATAGAGCGTTGGTTGCAAATAAAATATTCGGATGTCAAAAATTATTTGAAAAAAAAGTTACTATTGTTGGATTGGGTTTTAAGGCACAGCTTTCAGGTAAAAAAATGACATTAACTTTAGGTTATAGTCATAAAATAGATTATGTTATACCAAATGATGTTGAAGTAGATATTGACAAAACTGGTCAATTATTAGTTTTTAAATCTACCGATAAATTATCGTTGGGTAATGTTTGTGATAAAATAAAAAGTTTTAGATTTCCAGAACCTTATAAAGGAACCGGAATTATTGTTGAAGGCGATATTTTAATTCGTAAAGCTGGAAAAGCTAAGGCTAGTGCTTAGAGCTGTTGTTAGATAGAAGGATTTAGCAAGTGAGTTATCAAAAGAAAAGTACAAAAAAAGTACAAAAAAGAACGGTAAGAAGAACCTTTAGAGTTAAAAATAAGCAGATGAGCCGTGGTATATTGCCAAGAATTTCTGTATTTAGAAGCTTAAATCAAATTTATGCTCAAATTATTGATGATTCTACCGGTACAACAATTGTAAGTTTTTCTTCTTTATTATTAAAAGATGAAAAGACCAATAAAGTTGCAAAAGCTAAAAAAGTAGGATTGCAATTAGGTAAGCTTGCTTTGGATAAGTCTTTGGATAAGGTATTTTTTGATCGTGGGCAATATTTGTATCACGGTAGAGTTAAGGCATTAGCTGAAGGCTTACGTGAAAGTGGATTGAAATTTTAATACAAATTTAGTTAAAGAGTTATAGGAAAGATTAAGTATGGCAGAATTAAAAGGGAAAAAAAATTCTCCCGTAGCAGCAGAAGAATATGTAGAGAGCGTCTTAAATGTTAGACGTGTTGCAAAAGTTATTAAAGGTGGCCGAAGATTTGCTTTTTCTGCATTGGTAGCTGTTGGCGATAAAAATGGCAGGGTTGGCGTGGCTTTGGGAAAAGGTCGTGAAGTTTCTGCTGCAATATCAAAAGCGCTTAAAAGAGCTCAAAAAAATATGTTTACCGTTCCGTTGTACAAAACAACAATACCTTTTACCGTAAAAGGCAAACATGGAGCTAGTTTAGTGCTTATTCGTTCTGCTTCAAAAGGTACCGGAGTTATCGCCGGTGGTGCAGTTCGTTCCATTATGGAAGTTTTAGGCGTTAAGGATGTATTGGCGAAATCATTAGGCTCAGGAAATCCACAAAACGTTGTAAAAGCTACATTTAATGCATTAAAAAAATTAAAAACAGCAAGCAAAATAGCTGCAGTAAGAAACAAAAAGTTAAGTGAAATTATTAGTACCAAAACAACTAAGGAAAAAGATGTTGTCGCTTAATAATTTAGAATCTACATCTAAAAAAAGAAAAAGAATTGGAAGAGGTGGTGACAAGGGTGGTACTTCCGGAAGGGGCCATAAAGGACAATTGGCTAGAACCGGTGGTTCTCATAAATTAGGTGCATCCTTTGAGGGTGGCCAGATGCCTTTGGTTAGACGTTCACCAAAAAAAGGTTTTAATAATACTAGATTTAAAAAAGAATATAAAATTGTAAATTTACAAGAATTGGAAGAAAAATTTTCTGCTGATGAAATTGTTAATATTGAAAGTTTAACAAAAAAAGGCATTGTAAAGGGTAAGGGCGAATTTTTTGTTAAAATTTTAGGAAATGGAAATTTGAGCAAAAAATTAATTGTACATGTTCACAAAATAAGTGAAACGGCAAAGGGACAGGTAGAGAAAGCTGGAGGTAAGGTAGAGTTAGTTAGCGAGGCATAAAGTGGTTGTATTACTAAAAAATTTTAAAAACATTTTTTTAGTTCCTGAATTAAGAAAAAAGTTGGCATTTACTTTAGGTGTTTTAGCTGTATACAGATTTGGTTCTCATATACCAATTCCCGGTGTAAACATTAATGCTTTGCAAGCATTAATAAATCCAAAATTTGCAGGAGGTCTCTTGGCATATTTGGATCTTTTTTCCGGCGGAGCATTAAAACAGTTCGCAATATTTGCTTTAGGTATGATTCCTTATATAAATGCTTCGATTATGATGCAGTTATTGACTATAATGCTTCCTTCGTTAGAACAACTTTCTAAAGAGGGTGAGTATGGTCGAAAAATAATAAATCAATATACAAGATACTTGGCATTGGGGCTTAGTGTGATTCAGGGTTTTATGCTTGCGATTTTTATAGAAAATCAACCGGGTGTTGTTTTAAATCCGGGATTCGCATTTAAGTTTACAACTGTTTTGATCTTAGCTGTTGGTGCTTTGTTTATTATGTGGTTAGGTGAACAAATAAATGCCCATGGTATTGGAAATGGTAGCTCGGTGATAATTTTTGCAGGTATTGTTGTTAATTTGCCGGCTGCTATTTTGAAAGTGTTAAATCTTGTTAAGATGGGGCAAACTGATCCGTTAATAGGTCTATTGTTAATATTGGTATCTGTTGGGATAATTGGACTGATTGTATTTTTGGAAAAAGGTGAACGACGAGTTGCAGTTCAATATGCAAAACGAGTTGTTGGAAATAAGGTTTACGGTGGACAAAGTTCATATATTCCTTTCAAGATTAATCCTTCAGGTGTTATTCCTGTAATATTTGCGAGTACATTGATACAATTTCCTATGATGCTTTTTAGAGCTATTGCTTCAAAATTTCCGGCAATGACATTTTTAGCTGATTGGTTTAATTACAATGCGCCAATTTATTATGTTCTACAATCCGGATTGATAATATTTTTTGCATTCTTTTATACTGCAATAATATTTAATCCTGTTGAGCTTGCGGATAATATTAGAAAATCCGGTGGTTTTATTCCGGGCATTAGGCCTGGCAAACAAACTTCAGAATTTTTTGATTATCTTTTAACAAGAATAGGATTGCCTGGCGCTATTTATCTTGCATCATTGGCGCTGGTTCCAAATATATTACAGAATATATTTAATTTTCCAGTTATGTTTAGCGGTATAAGTTTATTGATAGTTATTGGTGTTGCAATGGATACATCTGCTCAAATAGAAGCTTATTTGATAGAGCGAAGATATGAAGGATTTTTAGCATCCGGAAGATTAAAGGGAAGATACGGTCGTTAATGCAACTTGATAAGCTTATTAAATGGTGGTTATGTGATAGTTATTAAAAATAAAGGTGCTATTGAAAAAATGCGAAAAGCCGGACATTCTTTAGCACAAATAATGCAAGATGTGAGATATCTATTAAAATCGGGTATTTCCACTTTAGAGATTGATAGCTTTATAGAAAAAAAAATTCTTGAATTTGGTTTAAAACCTGAATGCAAGGGTTATGCCGGTTATAAATATGCAACATGTATATCTTTAAATGATGGATTAGTTCATGGAATTCCATCCGATAAAGTTATTTTAAAATCCGGAGATTTTGTTAAAATAGATGTTGTTGCGTCTTATGCCGGTTATTGTGCCGATATGACAAGATATTTTTTTATTGAAAATGTTGATATTGAAATTAAAAGAATTGCACAAGTTGCCCAATTTGCATTGGATTCTGCTATTAAATTGGCAGTTGAGGGTAATAGAATTTCGGATATTTCAGCTTGTGTACAAAAAATTGTAGAAGAGAATGGGTTTGGGGTAGTAAGAAGTTTTGCAGGACATGGAATAGGGCGAAACCTTCATGAAGAACCTGAGATTCCAAATTTTGGAAAGCCCGGTTTAGGTCCTGTGCTTCGCAGTGGGATGACATTGGCTATAGAGCCTATGATTACCCAGGGCGGCTTTGATGTGCGTGTTATGGCTGATGGTTGGACAGTCAAAACTGTTGATGGCGGCATTGCGGCTCATGTTGAGGATACAGTTTTGGTTACAACCGGGATGCCGGAAATATTAACTAGACTTCCGGATTCGGCGGTTGAAGGATAATATGAAAAATAAAAAAGATGTGATAGTTGTTGATGGCGTTGTTGAAAAAGCTTTACCAAATGCAATGTTTCAGGTAAAAATAGAGGGTGGGCATTTGGTTCTTGCGCATGTTTCTGGTAAAATGAGAATGTATTACATTAAGCTTTTACCTGGAGACAAGGTCGCAGTTGAATTATCTCCTTATGATTTGACTAAGGGGAGAATTATTTCACGATATAAAGCTTAAGATATTAGTCTTCTTGAATGGCTTTTTTAAAGATTGAAAGATTACAATGAAAGTTAGAACGTCTGTTAAAAAGATTTGTATGTATTGTAAGATAATTAAACGTGGTAGAATTGTAAGAGTTGTTTGTGATAAAAATCCAAGACATAAGCAGCGTCAAGGTTAAGTTATAGAGAGGTTTTTAAATGGCTCGTATTGAGGGTGTAAATTTACCTGGAAATAAACGTGTTGAGGTTGGCCTTACATACCTTTTTGGTATTGGTCTTAAACGTTCTCAAGATATATTAAAGGCAACCAAAATAAGTCCGGATGTAAGAATAAAAGATTTATCGCATGAACAAGTTGGTTTGATTCAAAGATTCATTTCTGAAAACTATACTGTAGAAGGCGATTTACGTAAGGATATAACCTTAAATATTAAGCGTCTTCAAGAAATTGGTTCATACAGAGGGTTAAGACATAAAAAATCTTTGCCTGTTCGTGGACAACGCACCAAGACAAATGCAAGAACACGTAAGGGACCAAGAAAAGATGGTGCACAAATTGCTTTGAAAAAGACAATAACTAAGAAATAATTAATAGAATGAATCTGAGGTAAAGATGGCTTATAAAAAGAGTAAAAAGCAGCAAGTTAAAAATATTGATACTGTTGTTGCTCATGTACAATCTACTTTTAATAACACGATTGTATCAATTACAACAACTGATGGAAATGTTCTTTTAAGGGGAAGTGCTGGGCAACTTGGATTTAAAGGTGCAAGAAAAGGAACTCCTTTTGCTGCAACTCAAATTGCAGGTAATTTAGCAAAAGAAATGTTGACTTTGGGAGTAAGGATGGTTGAAGTTAACATGAAGGGTCCTGGAGCTGGAAGAGACTCGGTCGTAAGAGCTTTGCAGTCTTCAGGTTTAACTGTTTCTGTTCTAAGAGATGTGACTCCGCTTCCTCATAATGGTTGCCGTCCTCCAAAGAAAAGAAGAGTTTAGTTTATAGTTAGTTTTGAATTTTAAAATTATAATTAAAAGTAGGTTTAGCTATGGCAGGTAATTCAGCAATTTGCAGAAGATGTAGACGCGCTGGTGATAAATTGTTCTTAAAAGGCTTAAAATGTCGTACTGCAAAATGTCCTATGGAAAGAAGAGCTTCTACTCCGGGACAGCATCCAAAAAAACAGGGTGCTATCAAACTTTCAGAATATGGAAAACAATTAGCAGAAAAACAAAAAGTTAAATTAATGTATGGTGCTCTTGAAAGACAATTTAGTTTTGTTTTTAAAAAAGCAACAGCATTAAAAGGTGTTACAGGTGAAAATTTATTATTTTTACTTGAACGCAGAGTTGATAACGTTGTTTTTCGTTTAAAGATGGCTTATTCAAAAGAGCAAGCAAGACAGTTTGTTGTTCATGGACATGTAAATGTTAATGGTAAAAGAGTATCATCACCATCTTATATGGTAAAACAGGGTGATATTATTACAATAAATGATTCAACACTTAAAAACAAAGAATTTGTTGAAGGTGTTATAGATAAAAGAATGAATATTGGTATTAAATTGCCAGAATGGCTTGAGTTGGATAAAAAAGATCGTAAAGGTACGGTACTTCGTTTGCCTATTCGTTCTGATATAACTGCTCCAATCCAGGAACATTTAATTGTTGAGTTGTATTCTAAATAAGATTTAAGTAAAGAAAGACTGTGGAGGCCGAATGCTAGATAAGGTATATAAACCGCTGACATTACCAACTGTTAAGTGGGAAAAAAAGACAGTTACGGATACTTTTGGAGAATTGATTGCTCAGCCTTTAGAACCGGGATTTGGAATAACTTTAGGAAATGCTTTGCGTCGAGTTATTCTCTCATCTGTTGAAGGTTGCGCAGTTACAAGCGTTATTATCAAAGGTGTGAATAACGAATTTTCTACACTCAAGGGCGTAATTGAAGATACGTTGCAAATTTTATTAAATATAAAACAGATAGTTTTGAAAAATAATACAGGCTTACCTGGAAAAATGAATTTAAGTATTTCAGGTGAAAATGTAGTTAGAGTTTCTGATATAGTTGCAGATGAACACTTAGAGTTAATCAATAAAGATCATGTAATTGCTCATTTGGCTCACGATGGTAAATTGGAAATTGAGTTTTTTGTAGAGATGGGAAGAGGATATCTTCCTGCTCAGTGGCCAATGGGCACAGCTTTACAAGAAGATGGTAAAATTTATTTGGATGCAATGTTTTCTCCAATTAGAAAAGTTGAAATTGCAGTTGAAAAAACTCGTGTTGGTCAATCTATTGATTATGATAAATTGAAATTATCCATCGATACAAATGGTGCTGCCAACCCAACTGATATTGTTCATTATGCTACTTCAGTACTAAGAACTCAACTTGAACATTTCTTACATACTGATGAAATTCCATTTAACGAAATTTCTGAAGATAAAGAAGAGTCAACTTCGGCAGAGACAACATTGGATGCACAAGGTCCAACAAAAGGTTTGCCGGTTGATTTATTCTTAAAACCTATTGATGAATTGGAATTTTCTGTTAGAGCTCATAATTGTTTGGTAGTTGCCGGTATTAAGCGTGTTATCGATCTAGTTAACCTTACAGATGATGATCTATTAAAGATTAAAAACTTTGGTAGAAAATCTTTAAGAGAAGTAAAAGAGATTCTTACAGCATTCGGTTTACATCTAGGAATGAATGTTAAAGAATTGGATCTTAAAAAAGTTATAAAAAAACAAGAGGATAGCTTAAAATCATGAAGCATCAGAATGGAAAAAGAAAATTAAATGTAAAACCCGCACATAAAAGATCGCTCGTAAGAAATCAAGCGATTCATTTTATAAAAAACGGTGTTTTACAATCAACCAAACCGCGTGTAAAAGAAGTACAGAATTTTATTGAAAAAGCTGTAACTGTAGCACGAAAAGGTTATGATTTTAATACAATAAGAAGAATTAAACAAATTCTACCATATGATCAAGCAATGGTAGAAAAACTTATAAAAGAAATTGCTCCAAAATATGTTAATCGTCCGGGTGGATATACAAGAGTTATAAATCTTGGAACCAGACCTAGCGATGTTGCACCAATAGCACGTCTTGAATGGGTTTAATTAAAGCTTAAATTAAAAAATGGCCGGAAGAAAAATCCGGCCATTTTTTTTGTTTATAAAAAAAATTATTTATTTAGTAATTGTATTGGAGTTGCTCGGCCTATTGCAATATAATCAAATTGAGGTGTGTCGCTTCTGGAATTCCATTTCCAATACTTAATTTCGCCCGCTTGATTGACACCAAAATACATATCGCCTACACCTACTCCTTCATGTGTAATATTTGAAGCT
The DNA here is from genome assembly GCA_018897535.1 of Candidatus Dependentiae bacterium. Taxonomy (NCBI): domain Bacteria; species Candidatus Babelota bacterium. The sequence goes on along the minus strand of JAHIKO010000060.1, from coordinate 10,739 downwards.
AAGTCTCTAGAATCTTGGTAGTGTGTACTGCTTGATGAATCTATTACTCTAACTTTATATTCCCAGTATTTTACGTTATTTACCGTAACCGACTCTGTAAATTTTGCAGTTATTCCGGAAATAACAACAATATGTCCTGTATTGTCTTTTGTTTCATCCGCATACTTCCAAGCAATTATGTCTCCGGGAAGTGCATTTCTCAAATAACTAATTTTCATCCATCCATATGGATTTTCTGTAGTTGGACATGAATTAAAGAATGTGTAAAAATCTGCTGCAAGAGGTCTTGTTGTACCCATGATTTTAGCTGCATCTACTGGCAAATAATGTGCATTTAGAGCATATCTTAAAATATATCCGACAAGGCCTGAGCAATCTAATTTATAAATTCCATTTATCTCGTCAACTGTTGTTGTATGTTCATAGTAAGATTCTTTTAAATTTAATAAAATTCTTGATGCTTCAAGGTTAACAACATGTGTGGGATTTGCCATTGCATAATCTGTCGCAAAAATATTATAAAAATCCGGTCGTATTACTTCATATTTTGTAATTAAACCTTCCTCGGGAAAAATATGTGTTGTGGTTTGTTGCATTGCAAATGCATTAGCATTTATTAAAGTAAATAGTACTAAAAAAAATTTTTTCATAACGTCTCCTTAAAAAATTGGTGAAAATATTTAGAAGAATTTAATTTAAAATTTTTGTTTTTGTTAAGTAAACTTTTTTGAAATTATTTAAAAATTATTGATTTTAAACAACTTTTATCTTTATAAGATTAAGTAATTAAAAATTAATGGGAGAAATAATGAAATCAAATTTAAATTCTTCAAATAAAGTGGCCATTATAGGTACAGGATTTGTTGGGAGTACTACAGCATATTCGTTGATGCTTGATGGAATTGCATCAGACATAGCATTGATAGATAGAGACAGTAAAATTGCTCGTGGGCATGCATTAGACTTGGAGCATGGAATGCAATTTACCAACTCAGCAAATATTGTAGCCGGAGATTCTTTTGAATTGGTAGAAAATGCAAAAATTGTTATTGTTACTGCCGGATCTGCCCAAATATCCGGGCAACCCAGATCTGAATTGTTAAAAACAAATATTAATATTTTTAAGAAAATTATTCCTGAAATAGCAAAGTATAATAAAGATTGTATTTTGCTTATTGTTACTAATCCATTAGATGTTATGACTTATGTAGCATATAAATTATCCGGGTTTGAAAAGTGTAAAGTTTTTGGGTCTGGAACAGTTCTTGATACTTCAAGATTAAGATATCTTATGGGACAAGAATTTAAAATTAGTCCTAAAGATATAAATGCATATATTTTAGGTGAACATGGAGATTCTCAATTTGTTTGGTGGAGTCATGCAAATATTGCCGGTATGCCTATTGCAAACTTTTCTAAAGATGAAAAAGAATTATTAAATAAACTTTATAAAAAAGTAAGAGATTCGGTATACGAAGTTATTGATAAAAAAGGTGCAACTTATTTTGCTATTGCTACCGTAATAACAAAAATGGTTAGAGCTATTTTAACAAATCAAGCAAGAGTTTTTACCGTATCTTCGGTTATTAAAGATAAAGATGGAAGCGATTTGTGTATAAGTATTCCAACGGTTTTAAGAACCGGCGGAATTTGTCAGGTTTTAAATGTAGATTTAGATAAGCAAGAACAAATTTTTTGGGATAAAAGTTGTAATAAAATTAAATCTGAAATAGCGCAAGCTTTAGATATTATTTATTAAAAAATGTTTTCTTTACAAAAAAAGAGTCCAATATTAGACTCACTTTCAGATTTAAAAAATAGAGATAGTAAAAAGTGAGAAGGGGTTGTATGAAAAAAACAACGAATTTTATTATTTTGTTTGTTTTTTCTTTTTCAATTTTAATTTCTGAAACAAATAAAGATAAAAATAATTTATTTGAGAATAAAAAAATAACTGCATTACAGTTGCAATACCAAAAAGATATAGAAAAATTCAATTTATTATCAAATAAAAAAAAATCCAAGTTAAATAAAATTACGCAAACAAAGAATATTAATCCGCCATTATCTAGTGCGCAAATTAATCGATATACAAATATGAGTGATATTGATTTATCTCTTTCCGATGGCAATATAGTTTTATCATCAACTATAGCAGATAAATTTTCGGTCAATTCTATTGGATCTTTAAATTTAACTATGCAAGATGCCTCAACTTTAAATATTAAAAATGAAACGGTTACATTAAAATCCGGAGATATAATAAATATAATTGGAAAAAATAATATAATTAACGTTTCAGATACATTTAATATAGACGGTAGTTTGTTGTTTGACGCAGATTCACAGTTAACGGTAAATTTAACAACAGATGGTGCACAAGTTGTTTTAGGTAGCAATTTGACTTTAGATTTAGAATCAAATGTTGAATTAAAATTTTCAGGCGCAGGATCTGTAATATTCGAAAATGGAGCCTCTATAAATTTAAAAGGAACAATTTCAAGCCCAACTCTTTATCCATCGTTTATTCTCGATAATTTTGCTTCATTTTCGCCGGATAGTTCTGCAACAGTAACAATTAAAGGGGTTGGAAATGTTATTGTTCAAAATGGAGCAATATTGGATGTAAGAGGTTACGGAAATACCAAACATTTATACATTGGAAATGCCGAATCAGATGATATTGATGTTTTGGTAAAGGGCAAAGCAATGATTCGTGTTGATGGCGGAACCACACCATACCGTTCAGCAAATAGTTATGCACCACCGTCAGGAAATTACGGAAGTATTTCTTTTGCTAAAGGGAAATACAGTCTTACTGCAAAACAGGGTGGGATTATTTTTATAGGTAGCGGTGGGTGGATAGAGATAAATTCATTATTGGCAGATCCAACATTAAAAGGGCAAATGAAAAAAATGGATTTTGGACCCGATGGTAATTTTTGTTTATCATCTGGAGGTTTATTGAGTTTTTCTGAGAATAATTATGAAATTTCAACACAATTAAAAACTATTTGGATTGGTGATGATGCTTTAATATTTGGAGATAACGCCGGACAGGTTGAATTTGTAGCAAAAGATCCAAAACCCAATTTTACATACCAAGGTTTTATTGGAACATTTAAGCCTACAGGTTTCGCATTTAAAAATACTGCCGGATTGATTCCCGCAGAAATTGCCAGAGCTTTAATAAATTAGGAGAGTGTCAAATGATAAAAAAGTTGGCTATTACAGGTTTTTTTGTAATTTTTATTATTAGCCAAAGTAATGTTTTTGCAAAAGATGAAAATAACAAAAAAAATAAAGATAACTGGAAATTTAGCAATGTTATGTCTTTATTAAAAGTAAAAAAAGATAAACTTGGGGAAGATAGGGCATCTAAAAGAGCTTTGTGGCGACAAGATAGAATTAGAAGAGAAAAAGAAGCAGATTTACAAAGAAAATTACGAAAAGATAAAGATATTGCCAAAAAAAATATGCAAGTTGTTGCACGACAAAAGGCTATGAAAAAATGGAAAATTATAAATAAAAATGAAGTGGCAAGTGATTATGTTGATGGAAGATATGCCGATTTATTTGTTAGACCCAATTGGCCTTTTTACATGTTATATTCAGAAAATACAAATTTATTAAATATTGATTCTGAATATAATTATGCAACAAATTGTTATAATTCGAAAGGCAGCACGCAAGATCTTTCAGCGCTTGCATTTGGTGAGCAATCTTTTACATTTAGTGATATTTTGCTTGCACTAAAATTAAGAAAAAGATTTGTAGGCGCAAATAATGTTTTGACATCCGTAAGTGATGCTGTATATCCATGGAAAGATTTGGTAACAAATTTATATGACAAAAAACTAATTTTTCATGCTGAGTCAAATGAATTTAAAGTAAATTTTAATTATTCACGATATATAGCTCAAAAAGATATTTTAATAGGGATTCAGATTCCGGTTGGGTATAAAGCTAGAAAATTAAAATTTGATTCTGATATAACGACGCAGAGTAGCGCAAATATTACAGATGCTTACACAAGAACCTTTTTACATGAAGATTTTGATTATATTTTAAAAGCCAAGGGAATAAATTACAGCGAAAAAAATAGTATCACAGGTATTGGAGATATTTCTGCATTTATCAATTTTAATTTACATCCTAAAGCTGTTGAAAAATTTAATTTTGGAGCAAGAATAATTTTCCCAACATCAAAAGATCCGAGTGTAAACAAATTAATGGCGCCTGAATTGGGTGTTGGCTTTACTCAGATAAGTTTATTTGGCGCAACATTGTTCAATAAGCAAAAACAATGGTTCAATCCGCATGCATTTATTCAGGCTACATATTTATTGGCCGGGCATAAAGATAAAAGAGTTCCAAAAGTTATAACATATGATGGTGCAAGTCCTGCCGATGGCACGGTTGTTGGGGCATCTACTATGGCTCATGGTGATAGAGTTAAATATCATGCTATAGCTTTTAGTGAACCGGATGTGGCAATTCCTGCATTTGCAGATAATGTAAAAACTATAAAAATTCGTCCGGGTGCAAAATTTGATTTGCGAATTGGAAATGTGTTTGAAAAATTTTTATCACGCAGGGGTTTTTTAGATTTATTTTATGATTTTAGTGCAAAATTAAAAGATGATATTTTAAATACGGGTCTTGATGAAGATGAATGGCAAACTTATAGGCTTAATGAAAATACAATGAAACTTGAGCATACGCTGGGTTTAAATTTTGAATATCAGTTTGATATACATTCAAGACTTAATTTGGGTTGCAAATATGTATTTGCAGGTATAAATGCACCGCAAATATTTAATGCAAATTTAGGATTTAATGTTGAGTTTTAATGATTACACTTAAAAAATTAAAAATCATATTGGGTGTAGCGTAAAAAACTACACCTTTTTTTAACTACATAGGAGATTTTAGCGTGAAAAAATATTTAATAATTTTATTTTTATTTTTTTCAAATAATTTAAGTGCAACAAATTATCCAAACTCATCACCGGAAACAGATCAGACTACAAACGTTTTTTATACCATTCAATCGTTTAGTGGAACAACTGCTGATAATATTGGTGATGCCATAGATGGACTTTGTTGGTGCCGAGCCGGATTTTCATTGACCGGAACCGGAACAGTTACTATGTCCAATGAAATACCGGTTGATAGAGAAATATTTCTTTCAGATAGAGTGGCATTGGATCTGTTTAAAGATTTGATTTTATCCGGAAGTGTGCGATTGGGAAAATCCGGTAATGTTGCATCGGGAATAAACACAAGATTGGAAAGTGCTATAATTTTGACAGGTCCATTTGATTTGGGTGCAAATACTTTAAGATTTGTTAGTGGCCCGGGTTTTATAGATGGAAATTCCAATTTTATAGATTTTAGAAAGGGCGGAATTATTACAATTAATTCTCCCGGTTATGAATTGTTAATTAGAAATGCTGAATTACGTGCCGTAAGAACTTCTCGATTAACTCCGGCCAAAGGCGGCAGCTTAGGATTGAAAGATGCGCTAATTAGATTGGATGGCGATTATATGGCAACAACTGCAACAACATCGTTAAATATTTATGGAGATGTTGTTGTAACCGGAACATATATTTTTACAGTTGATGGTGCGTGTAATATTTATAATGAGTCTTGTTTATATTTTGATATTGGAACTACTTTAAAAATTGGATCAAATGCGACATTTAATTTTAAAGGAAGTAAACGTGGTAGTATTTATTTTAATGGAAGCAATATAGATATTTCGAGTAAAAATTTTTCTATAAATTCCGGTGCAATATTTTTTGAAAATCAAGTTGTAATTGATGATAGCGATAATTATAAAGATTTTATTTGTGAGCAATATAATTCAGCTAATATTTTAGGTGGTGCAAGAGTTATTCTTGATGGAACTACAACTTTTAGCGTTTTGTGAAAATTTTTTTTTGGAGATATAAAAGTGAAAAAAGTTATTTGGATTTTTTTATTTTTTTTGAAAAATATCACACCTACGGATTATCCAATTGCCGGAAATGATAGAAGAGTTAATGCGTTTGTTACTATTGCAACAAGTACGTTTAATGCAGGAGATACTATCAGCGTTGGTAATCCTTCAGATGATACCGGCTATCAAGGCCTTTGTTGGCTCAAGACGCGTTTGGATACTAACGCCACAGGTTCGGGTTATATTAAAGTAGCAACACCATTGCCAGTATATACAGGTTTATATCTTTCCGATTGGAATGTTTTAGATATTCATAAAGATTTATTTTTATCTGCCGACTGTCAATTAAGACGATCAGGAAAAATTTCGTGTGGAGCCGAAACTAGATCTGAAAGCGCATTGATTTTGCTTGGTTATTTTAATTTAAATGATAAAACACTGACTTTTACTAACAGCGAATCTACAGTTGATCAACCTGCATTTATAGACGGCAATGGAAATGTTATTGATTTTTCAAATGGAGGCTCAATAACTTTTGATACCGGTCCTAGAGGTGAGCTGAAAATAAGAAATACAGTACTTAAAAATGTTGGACAAAATGGCATAAATATTGCAACAGGAAGTCTTACATTGGACAATGTTACTTTAGAACTTAGAGATAACAATCCATTTATGAATTCTCCAGCTACATTGAATTTATATGGCGATGTTGTTGTGACCGGATCATATAATTTTGGTATAGGTGGCCCATGTAATTTTTATGACGATGCAAAATTATATATAGATAAGGGTGTGACATTTGTTATTGGTACAAATGCAGCATTTAATTTTTATGGAACTAAAACCGGTGGAATACATTTTAACGGATGTAATATTTATATTGCTAATAAAGATCTAATTCTTAACGAGGGATCTATTTTTTTTGAAAATGGTATTCGAGTAATTGATAATAATAGTTATAACGCAATTGTAATCGGCTCAAATTGTAATGCACAAAGTTTGGCAACCGCTAGAATTAGTCTTGAATCGGCGGCAACATTTAGTGTTTTGTAAAAGATTTTAAAAATGGGAGAAATCAAGGTGAGAAAAATATTCTTGTTTTTATTTTTATTTTTATTAGACACTATTTATTGTGCAAATTATCCCAAAGATGGTACCGATAGACTTGTAAATGTGTTTACAACATTAAAAACATTAAATGCAGGAGATTATGTAAGTTCAGTAGGGGCTACACAGGGATTGTGTTGGTTTAGAGGCGGAATAAGAATCGCTGGAACATCAGGACTTGTTAATTTTGCTTCTCCTATGCCGGTGGATAGAGAAATATTTTTAGATCCTGATGTGTCTTTGAATTTACAAAAAGATTTAATTTTGAGCGGAAGCGTAAGAATAGCATCTTCCGGTTATATAAGCTGCGGAACGGGGTCTTTTGTTGGAAGTAAAATAATTTTGACAGGACCATTGAGTCTTGAAACTAGTACAATTACTTGCTCGTTTGGAGCTCTTGATATAGAAGGTAATGGAAATATTATTGATTTTTCAAAAGGAGCTAAACTTGATATCACTGCTACGGCAAGTTTGTATTTAAGAAATTGTATTCTTGAAGGAATGGATGTTAATAGTTTATTTGCATCGGATAAGGGGACATATTTTTTTGACAACGTTGTTATGAAAACTACAGCCGGATCGCTTGGTTATATTTCTGCCATAAGGCCATGTAAAAGTATTAATCTTTTGGGTGATTTGTATATAACCGGTACAACAACATTTATTATGGGTTGTGATTTTAATTTTTTTAATAATGCAAAATTATATTTGGGTTCTGAAACTAGATTTAGACCATATGGCTCAAGTTTTACAATTAAACATTTTGGAAATAAAACAGGAGGGTTTCATTTTAATGGATCAATTATAGAGCTTTATTCTTTAGGCACAGAAATTGATTTTGCAGTGCAAGATGGTAATTTAATTTTTGAAAATGATGTAACTATTTTTGATAACTCTCTAAATAAAAGATTTGTTGCTGGTCCAAATTGCTCAATAGAAATGCTTGGAAATGCCCATGTAGTATTGGAAGATACAGTAACTTTTAGTATATTGTAATTTTGGGGAAAAATTTTATGAATTATAAAAAGATATTTTTTTTATTTCTGCTTTGTTTTTCTTTTATGTCAAATATTTTATCTATGGGTAAAAGAGAAAAACCTGTAGGTAAAAGAAGCCAACCTATAGAAATAGATTTAAAAGAAGATTTTTTAGCGAGATCTTTTGATAAAGGATTGGACAAGTTTTGTGAAAGTTTAGAACAATTTGTTTGGGACCATTTTAGCTATTATGATTTTTCGGATTCAAATGATAAGATTCTGGCTAAAGAAAGAAGTATAATATTTTTTTTATTAGGATTTTTCAGTGGGTTGGATGAAAGAAAATATGTTATATCGGTTGAAAATAATAATATTTTGATAAAAAAAGACGGTGAGATAATTTTAGGTTTGATAATTAAGGGTACGGATAATAATGTTGAAGATATAGAAAAATTACAAAGTTTTTGCAATATTGATATGTCTTTAGGTTATAAACAAATTGCTATTGTTTGTTCAGGAAAAAAAATTAAATGTAATAATTTTGGTCCAATTTTAAGTAACGGAATAGAATCAAACGATTTTAAATTATTTGAATCACCAGAAGAAGTCGTAGCTTTTTTTAAAAATAACAATTGGTTTGAAAGATTTAAAGAACAAATTTCTTTTGAATTGGAGAAAGATTTTCATACATTTATTTTAGGTTTATTGGCAAATACAAAAAAAATCTCAGACTTAAGATCTAATAATGAAAATGCAAATGGTCGGCCTGATATTTCTATAAAAACGATTGAAATTCAACAATTTGGTCTCTTAAAGATTCAAATTTTATTTAATAAATATATTTTTGAACTTAAAATTGCGAATAACTATAATTTAAAAGAAAAAATTACTGAAGCGAAAGCGCAAATTATAAAAAGAGGTTACGGGACTGGCTCAACATCTCTCGGTTTTGCAAGGTCTACATATGTATATCCATATGCTTTAGTTTTGAATATAGATGATTTTAAAGTACATGCATTTAAATTTGAAAAATTTAAATTGGATTAATTTTAATTTTATAATCACCACTTTTTGACAACATAAAACACAACTTTACTTTTTTTTCCATTTTCATTAGCTTTAAACAAGTTATGAAATAAAAAAAGAGAAGAGAGATCTGTAATGAAAATTCTAAGCAATATTTTTTTATTGTTTTTCTTTTTGTTGTCAAACATATCATTTAATTACATAAAACCAAAAAATTTTGCATTAGTTAAAAAGGGCGTGGCTTGTAAAAATGATAGAATAGATATAACAAATACATCTCAAGAGATAATTTTGGATTTAAATGATGAAATTAGAAGTGATATCTATTTAAACGACGGAAAAATAAAACTTGAAGATGACTCCGAATTTGTTGGCAACAAATTTTTAAAAGGATCCGGATCTGTAAATTTACAAAATTATCAACTAAGACTTGGTCGAACGTCAAATACTATTACCAGTACAATTTATTGGGACGGAATAAAAGGTTCCGTTGCTTTAAATGGCCGAACATATTTAACATCAGCTTGGACATTTAGTGGTTATTGTATGATAAATGGTAATGGAAATATTTTGGATTTAACAAATACCGGAAGTTTGATAATTGAACGTGGCTCAACATTAAAATTAAAAAATCTTAGAATTAATAATTTGCATGGCGAAAATATAAACAATCTTGATGAAAATTGTACGGTAATGCTGGAAGATGTTACATGTGATCTCTCAGGTGATTTTGATTTTAATTGCGGTAAATGTGAAATATATAAATTTGTAGATTTAAATGGATCATATACATTTTTTTATGATAGTAATCAAACAATAACTGTTCATAGTAATACAATCTGCGAAATATCTAAAGATCTCACATGGGCAATAAGAACAAAAGATTGGTCTGCCGGAAACAAACCGTTTTATTTTACAGATAAAACTTCGGAAATTAGAATTGATAGTTCAAAAATAAAAGTTGGCCCTGCAGGTATAATTTTTAGTCGTGGTTGGATGGGTATTCATGGTAAAGTTGATTTGCAGGTAACATATACCGATTCAGATCATGGATTAAAAATTGGTGACGGAACTAGTGATGGTGATTTTGAAATTTTATTTTATCCGGCTTCAACAGTCGTTGCGCATGCAGGAAGTTTTGTAATAGATTGTATAAACCCAACTTCTATAAAATCATTATCCGGTTTTTCTAAATTACATAGATTGGCAAACAATAATTTTTATGTTCAAAAAGATTTTAATATGAGCAATCTTTCCGTTTATATACAATCTCCAACCGAAATGATTGTAACCCCTGGAGCTACTGCATATTATGATGATTGTAAATTTATGTTTGACGGAGTTAAATTTGCAACCACATCTTCCAGGTATCTTGATTCGGTATTATTACTTTCCGGCAATCAAGAAATTTTTATAGAAGAAGGTAAGCTGCCATTATATGCCATGGTTGCAGGTATAGGAAATAAACTACATGGTTCAGGCAGTATGCAGGGTAAGGTAATTTTAAGCGGTCCCGGTATGGAATTAATATATGGTCTTGATGGACAAATGCTTAATGATATAGATCTTAACTATGGTTTGGTAAAGTTAGACAGAGATTTAAATTTTGCAAGAAGTTATTGTTTTAAAACATCGGGAATAGTAAATTTGCAATACAATGATTGTAATTTTGGAACTAAAGA
>JAHIKO010000059.1 GCA_018897535.1 Candidatus Dependentiae bacterium | reverse complement strand
ATCAGTGATGCAACAATCCAAAATGATAGTGCAATATCTTGGAACTCGAGTGCGATATTAAATATTGGAAAAGATATAAGTTATATAAGTTCAGCAACGATAAATAATGCGAATAATATTTCATATAATAGCTCAGCAATAATTGCAGGATTGGAATGTTGTGAAAATAATAGTAATGCAATAGTAAATCTTGCAGGCCAGATAAAAGGCATAAGTGATGCAACGATACAAAATGATAGTGCAATATCTTGGAATAGTTCAGCGATATTAAATATTGGAAAAGATATAAGTTATATAAGCAGTGCAACAATAAATAATGCAAATAATATTTCATATAATAGTTCAGCAATAATTGCAGGATTGGAGTGCTGTGAAAATAATAGTAATGCGATAGTAAATCTTGCAGGTCAGATAAAAGGTATCAGTGATGCAACGATCCAAAATGATAGTGCAATATCTTGGAATTCAAGTGCGATATTAAATATTGGAAAAGATATAAGTTACATAAGTTCGGCTACGATAAATAATGCGAATAATATTTCATATAATAGCTCAGCAATAATTTCCGGATTGGCGTGCTGTGAGAATAATAGTAATGCAATAGTAAGTTTGGCTAACGATGTAAGTCATATAAGTTCAGCAACAATTCATAATAATGATCAAATAAGATGGAACTCAAGCGCAATACTTAATTTAGATTCATCTTCATTATTACAACAAATAATAAATAACAGTAATGCAATTATAAATCATAACAATCAGATACATTATAACTCACAGGCAATACTATCTATAAGTTATGATACAAGTTTGTCTGTTTATAACAGTAATGCGATTATAAATTTAAGTGAATGCTGTGATGAGCTTTCATACATAAGTAGTGCAACTATAAATAACGCAAATAATATTCACTATAATTCACAAGCAATAGTATCTATTAGCATAGAGAATGATTTAATAATTTATAACAGTAATGCAATTGTAAATTTAAGTGAATGCTGTGATGAGCTTTCATATATAAGTAATGCAACAATATTTAATAATACGCAAATAAATAACTTACAAATTCAATTAAATACAATAGACCACGGTCCAAGTAACATTCATGTTGATAGCAATATGACATTAAGCTTTAATATTTATTTGGGCGATGCTACCGATTATGAACACAAACTTTATGCTCATGGAGGAGCTCCGGTAACTCTTGATGGTTCCGGCAGATATGTCCACTTTAGCAGAGATGCTGTAAATGATCTGTTAATTATTGATGATAATACGACTTTAATATTGGAAAATATTGTACTTAAAGACTTCTTACCTAGATACGTAGATCTAGGCACAAATTCAGATCTGATTTTTGGTGATGGAACCACAATAGAATTGGGCGAAGATTTCTCTATGCCAACAACAGGTTTATCAACATTCAAATTCCAAGGTGATGTAATTATAAATGGTTACGGTCATGCCTTCCACATTTGTCCTGTAAGTAATGCAATTCAAGTTGCATCCGGTAGTAATTTAATTATTGAAAATACAAGGCTTGAAGGATTGAGAAATTATAACGTAAGATGTCTTGGACCAAATGCACATATAACTTACAGAAATGATATTCTTGTACTATGTAACGATTATACTTTCAGCGATGGAACAATGACATTCTCGCATGATGTTACAATCAAAGGCAAAGATCATTCATTTACATATAAATCACCGGAAATAAGTACAGTTGTAAGAGATGCAACACTTTTAATTGATCGTGATGTTGAATTTATATATGATGCCGGTAATGCAGATAGAAGCGAAGCTCGTAAAACGGCATTTATACTTCAAGATGATAGTGCTATTTTATATTTGAATGGTTGCACATTGCATTCAACAAGAACCGGATTACAACTGGATCAAGGTACATTGATTTTTGATGACAAAGTAACACTTATAAGTGATGCTCTTTATGATGTTGAAGCATTAAGTATATCAAACGACGTTCATCAACAAATTCTTTCAACTGCCATGGTTGATGCATATGGAATAATAAATATTGAACAGTAATTTATAATTAAAAAAAATTATAATTAAAAACGGCACTTTTGACTAAAAGTGCCGTTGATTTGATAAATACTTAGATGCTATTTTATATTGTGATTACTTTATTTATCAGAAACTACATCTTCTTTAAATTTAATTTCTGAAAAATAATTACTAATTTCGTCTACAATTTTAGCTTCATTTTTTGCACTATTTTCTAATTCTTCAAGTGTTGGTGTTTCAATATCTTTTTTTTCTAACGTTATAGCTTTTAACGGTTTTTGCTTATTTTTTATTTTTTCTAAATTTTGTTGATTTAGTGCATTTAAGATTCTTACAACTGACGGTTCTTTTTCCATTGCCGGGCCTAATAATCTTATTACTTCTTTAATATCTTTTTCATAATTTATACGGCTTGACTTTTTTGTTGAATTTTTCCAAAGAACTACCTGAAGATTTTTTGGATCTTTTTCATCAATAATTTCTTTTTTTAACTTATCAAATTCTTCATCTTCTTCTATGTTATGTTTTGTAAATTCTTCGTCCGGTAAAATTTCACTTTCTGATTCTGGTTCTAGATTATATTCTTCGTACGTTGAAGTTTCACATTCTGATTCTATATTATATTCTTCGTATGTTGAAGGTTCATTTTCTGATTCTGATTCTATATTATCTTTTTCTTTCATATGTGATTTATAAATAATTGCAGAACCTAACCCAGCAACTGTGGCTACTGCTAAATATTTGCCCCAATGTTTTTCTAATAAATTTTTTTTTGGTAAATCTTCTTCATTGGATGCAAATGAATTTGTTGTAATTGCTGAGATTAAAATTAGTGGTAAAAATTTTTTCATAATTGTCCTCTTTCGTTTATGGTTTAATTGATTTTTCTAATTTTTCTAACAAATCTTTTCTATTTTTACTTGCTTCAATTTCGTGGTTTAAAAATGTTTTAGTCCGTTCGTTTTCTTCTGTAAACGAATCTATTGTTTCTTGGTCTAATAGTTCAAATTTATCAGCGAAATTTTTTATCAAATTTGTTTTTAATGCTGATTTAATACTTACATCTTTTAAATTATTCACATTTTTAATTAAGCTATTAAATCGTCTTAGATATTCGCTATTTTCTTGAATATCATATTTGGCCAGATCAAATATTTCATTAAATAATTTTGTTACATGTTCATGATCGAAAGTAGTTTCGGTCGTATTGTTGCCTGACTCTGATTTGTTCAAATCATCGTCATCATTTTTATCTATTAAATATTTGTTAAATATAATAAAGCTTGTAATGCCCGCTAAACCCAAAAGATATTTAATTTTGTTATTTATAAAATGTTGTTTGATTTTTTTAAAAAAAGAATTAGAAATTTCAGGTGTGATTTCAGTAACAGAATTTTGTTCTTCTATTAAAACATCTTCTACAACATTTTCTATTAAATTTAATTCTTTTGATTTATTTAATCCGTCTATTTGTTGATTAATTATAGGTGTTGTATTTTGAACGGTCAATTGATTTTCGGCTAATATTTGATGAACAGGCTTATTTCCAATTAAATCTGTTAATTTCTTGTTTACCATTTTATCCAAATCTGTTTCTACGTCAGATGTTTTTAAATTTGTGTTTTTTTGTTGAGATTTATAATTTAAAAGTCTGTACTTTGGACTTCTGGCAAATGTTGAATTTGTTAAAAATATTGAAAATAAAATTAAAATTATTAAATTTTTTTTCATACAAATCTCTTTTTAAAAATGATTTATGTTAGGTTATCATTTGTGTAAAGAATGACAACAGATTTTAGAATTTATTTAACGATTTGTATATCTTAAAAAAGAAAGAGGGTGGATCAATTTCCAGCCCTCTTTTCTTTCAACTATTAAATACTTATATCTTAATTATTGTAATTATAAATTATCTTCTGTTGTTTTAAACGGATTTCCAATATTTTGATAAGCTTTGTGTAGATCATATATTGCATTTAGACTAGCTTCAGTTAGGTTGTTATAAAAATTTGGAATTATATATAAGAATGTATCTTCAGATTTTTGATGTAACAACATATCTGCCGATATTAAACTCACGATTATTGCTGCTTGTGCTGCTGGATGTTTTTTAATAAATTCTTCAGATTCTATTGCAGATAAACCTAAAAGTTCATATATTTTGGTTCTAATTGTTGCATTATTTTTATAATTGTCCCAAATTAGAGTGCCCACAATTATAGCGGTTGTATATTTCCCCCAATTATTTTGTAAATGAGTAATTAGTTTATTATCGTCTGAACTATTACTAGCAGGATTAGATTCCATGGCGATAGTGTTCGTTGCCATTGATAAAATAAAAAGTAAAGATAGAATCTTTTTCATAAAAATCTTTCGTTTAGTTTTTTTCCAATAGTTTTTTTTCCAACAAAATTATTTTACTTTCGCATAACTTTAATTTTTCTGAAAAATCTTTATATTCTTTTGACTCGGGTTCGTTTTTTCTAATATAAAGTTGTTCATTGCATATCTTTTCAATTTTTTTGCAAAGTTTTAATTGATTCTTAAGATTTTCTTTGTTATGCATATTAAATGCTTTATTTGGGATATCTAAAAAATTTTCGTAGCCTTTGGATAAAGCATTTATAGGTGTAATCTTTTTTGAAAATATGCTTTTAGCGCATGTCGCTGCAGTTATTGCCAAAGCTCCTGCAATATAAATTTTGTAATTATTGATTACATGATTTTTAAATTTAAATATCTTTGATTGACCCTCTGTTTGCAAATTTACATCTTGATTTTCACAAAAGATATTTGTTGTAAAAGATAAAAGGGTTAATAGTAATATTGTTTTTTTCATGGAGCATCAGGTCCCGGATATTTTTTTTTGATTACATCACAAATATCTTTTTTAATTTCTTCAAATACGGCCCGAAGCTTGCCGGTTTGAGATTCACTTCTTCCAAACCCGTAATAATTTATTGGCATGCCAACACAAAGTGCTGTTCCTGCAATTACAAAAATGCCGGATTTTGGATTTTTTTTTGTAAATTTTGCAAATGCTACAGTTTTATTTTTTATATACTTTAAAGCTTTTTTTGATTTTTTCTTTGTGTTATGAAAAAAGTTATTTTTAAGTTTTGAAACTTTTAATTCTTTTTTATGTTTAGCAATAATTTGTGGGGTTAGAGTTAAAAGTAAAATTAAAGTTAATATTTTTTTCATGGTTTTAATTCTTGTTATTTTAGCCCGCCTTTGGCGCGGCGATATTGATTTGATATAAAAAAAGACCCGGCAAAATCTTACCGGGTCTTTTTTATTTATTCAAGAAGTAATTAGACTTCTTTGTTTTCTTCTGTTGTATCTTTTTTGCCTTCTGTTTCTTTGACTTCTTTTTTGAACAAGCCAGCTACTTTATTGTAACCTTTGCCTGTATAAGAACCATCAAAGTTTTCAGCCAACAAGATATCAGTTGTTACTGCGCCGCCAATTGTCAATGCTGAAACTGCAGAAACAAATGCAACAGGATATGCTTTTGCCAAATCAACTACTGCATTAAAACTTGTTTTGCCGCCTCTGACTGTATAGCCAGGAATATTTTTAAAAAATTTCAAAACTGCATCGCAAATTGCGGAATCGTTATAACAAATATCAAGAGCTGCTGCTGTTGCTAATGTTAAAACTGCTAGTGTTGGAACATAGACATATGGATTTGTTGCAACATCTGTTGCTTTTTGGACAAATGATTTTTCCATTGCGCTAGCGGATGTCATAATTCCTGCTGCTAAAACTAAAGACAAAATCTTTTTCATAAAAAGATCCCCTTATAAAAAAATATAAAAAAATAAAACCTAAAACATTTCGGATTTAGTTTGAAAATATTTAGCTTTCCCAAACACCCCCCGAACGTTTAACACTAAACTTATTTTCGTACTATTTTAAAACAGTAAGAGAGTAATATTATCATGCATTTTTATAAAATCAAGACTTTTTTAAAAAATAAATTTAGCGTTTATTTATCGAGGTTATGTATGTCAAAAATCAAATAATTTCAAAGTTCGATTTAAGATAGCATTTTCTAACTTAAATGCAACAAATTAAAAAAAAATTAATTATTTTATTTTAGTTTGCTTTTTCAACTTCAACTGTTATTTCTTTTTCAACTTCAATATTTTCAACCGTTACATCTTTTTTTTCGTTATTTTCTTGCGATGTAACTGTAATTACATCTTTATCTGCTATTAAATCCGTATTTGCAGATAATGATGCAGATGAAACTAAAACAAGAAGAGCCAATAAATTTTTTTTCATAAAAACTCCTAAAAAATATTATTAAAAATAATTTAACAATAACTACAAACTTATTTTTTGTTGCAACAAAATATATTCTGTAAAGATTAAAAATAGGCTAACACTTTTGCGCTTGAAATCAAGTTTTTTAAAAAAAAATTTCTAGCTTTCTTTATTTTTTATTTTCCAAATAAAATCAAAAACTTGTTTTGGTGAGAGTTCATCAAGATTTAAATTTTTAATACTTACAATTTCAGATTCTTTTTCTTTCAATTTATTTTCAAGAATAATTATTTTATCCAGTAGCGCGTTTATTTTTGCATCATGTTCTTTTTTGTTCAAATCAAAAACGCTTGTTTGGTTTGAAAATATGTTTTTTGATTCATTAAATTTTATATTTTTAAAAGGAGAGTGTTCTGTTTTTATTGTATTTAATATTTCATTTGCTCTAGTAATTAATTTTGTGGGTAAATTCGCTAATTTTGCTACTTCTATTCCAAAACTGCTGTCTGCAATACCCGGTGCTATTTTGTGTAAAAAAATAACCGTATCGTTAATCTTTTTACTAAGCATGTGATAATTTGCGATGGTTGGAAATATTTTTTCCAATTCCGTAAGTTCATGATAATGTGTTGCAAACAAACATTTTGCACCCAAATTTTGATTGATATGTTCAATAATCGATTGCGCAAGTGCAATTCCATCAAATGTACTTGTTCCTCTGCCAACCTCATCTAAAATCACAAGACTGTTTTTTGTTGCTTGCGTGCAAATTGTTGCCGCTTCTTCCATTTCTACCAAAAATGTACTTTTGCCTTGCGCCAAATTATCGCCGGATCCGATTCGTGTGAAAATTCGGTCTAAAATTGGCATATTTGCCATTTGAGCAGGTATCAAGCTTCCGCATTGCGCCATAATGCAAATTAAGGCAACTTGTCTTAAATATGTTGATTTACCGCCCATATTGGGTCCTGTTATAATCCACAGATTTTCTTTATTATTTAAACTTGTATCGTTTGGTTCAAAATTGTTTTCCAGTTTTTGTTCAACTACCGGATGCCTGCCCGATTTGATAAAAATTTCGTTATTATCGTTAAAGACCGGTGTAGTATAATTATTTTCATATGCAATTTTTGCAAAACTAAAAATAGCATCAAGCCAAGATATGCTTTGTGCCAAATTTCTCAATTGATTTAAATATGTGCCAACTTCTTCTTTTACTCTGTTAAATACCTCGGTTTGAACAATATCAATTTCGTTTTGAGCTTTAAAAATTTCTTGTTCCAGATTTTTTAATTCCTGAGTTGTAAATCTTTTTCTATTTACCAACTTTTGTTGTTCTTGATAATACTGCGGGACAGAATTTAAATTTGGATTTGTTATTTCTATATAATAACCCGATATATTGTTATATCTTATCTTAAGACTTGAAATACCGGTTTTTGATATTTCCTGTTGTTCCAATTTTAAGATTTCTTTTTGACTGTCTTGAACTAATGATCTTAATCTGTCCAAATATAAATCAAAGCCTTTTTTGATTATCCATTCTCCGGAAATATCTTCATTTATGCTTGATTCTATAAGATTTATAAGTGGCGAAAAATCGTAAAATTTGGCTGTAATTTTTTGTATGTAATCTAAATTTTTATAATTTAGTAATAATATATTTAAGTTTGGAATAAGTATTAAGCTTTGTTTTAAACTTAAATAATCAATTCTGTTTGCTCTATTTAAAGCTATTCTTCCGGCAATTCTTTCCAAATCATTTATGTTTGATAAAATTTCTTCAATTTGTTGCATGAAATTTATATTTTTACAAAACTCAGTTACAACTTTGCTGCGTTCGGTTATTTTTTCTTTACTAATCAGTGGTCGGGAAAGCCATTTTTTGATTTGTCTTGATCCCATTGGTGTTTTTGCTTTATCCAAAATTTCCAAAAGACTGTTTTTTCTGCCGCTATCTTGATTGTTTTTTAAAATCTCTAAATTTTTTAATGTTGCACTGTCTAAAATTAAATAATCGTCAGGTTTGTAAAAATTTATTTTGTTAAATTGATCTAAAGATTTTTCCTGATTTTTTTTCAGATAAAAATAAAGCGTGTGTAAGCTGTATCCTATTTCCGGATAGTTTAATAAAGTTTTTATAGTTTGTTCGTTAAATTGTTTCTCAAGCCACAATTTTGAGCTGTCAAAATTGTGATCATTTGGAATATATTCGGATTCTGCTGCAAAATATCCTAGATTTTTAAAATAACTAAAGTAGCTGTTGTTACTTTTTATTTTTGGCAAAATAATTTCATCGGGGTTATAGCGAGCCAGCTCGGATTCTAAAATTTTAATTTCTTTAATTGGTATTGTTGTTGCAAAAAGCTGGGCTGTTAAAAGTTCTGTAAAAATTAAGCCGTAATTTTTTGGGTTTGGAAAAACTGACACGATATAACTTGCCGATTTTTCATCAAGCATTGAGCTGTCGGTTAAAGTTCCGGGTGTAAAAACTTGTGTAACGCCTCTTTCTACAACTTTACCCGGAGTAGGTTTTGTAAGTTGATCGCAGATTACAACTTTAAATCCGCCTCGTACAAGTTTTATTAAGTAGTGATTAAGCGCATGAACCGGTATGCCGCAAAGCGGTATGTTTTCGCCGTTATTTTTACCTCTGGAAGTTAATGCTATGTTTAAAAATTTTGATATAATTTTTGCATCGTCAAAAAAGAGTTCATAAAAATCACCAACTTGAAATAAAAGTATGGCGTTTTCATATTGTGATTTTATTTGAAAATATTGTTGCATTAATGGGGTTATTTTTTGTTCAATCATAATTTAATTTCTTATTGAGCAATCCATTGCATTTATTTTCCAATTATATATTGTATTTGTGTTTGGGGTAAGTTCGACGATCGTTGGTAAATATTCTATAGAAATTTCACCCGATGATCTAATTGGACCTGCTATATTTACTATAATTGGAAATACACCTGGAAGGCCTATATTTACAGCTCCAATCGATGGCGTTGTTAATTCAAATTCATAATTTTTATTTATAACTTTAGTTTCTTCATTATCGAAAGTTATATATCGTTCCGGTTTTTTGGATATTGTATGATCATGCGCTTTTATTATGGCAGAATAATTTTTTTTAGTTATCTCATCAATAACATATTCAGCATTGTATATATTGGAAGATCCTCTATGACTTGGTACTGATTTTTTATAAAAATCATCAAGATATTTGAAACATTCAGTCGGATATACATCTGCCCAATAATTTTTACCATAACCATGACATATCAATGCAACATTTTTTGATTTTAATGGGTTTGTTATACTTAAACAAGTTGGTAATGTTGCATAAAAAAGTTCCAAATGGTTTAAAAGTAAATTGGTATTGTATTCATCATAGTCCGTTAATTTTAGTGCTTCAGCCATTACGGAATCTTTAAACATAAGTTCTTTAGGAACATCTAAAAAACTTAAGGTTTCGTGATTGCCTTTTAAAATGTAAACTTTTTCGGGGTTAAATATTTGTAAAAGAATTATGGCTGCTATTACTGAGATGCCTTGATATCCTCTATCGGTATAATCACCTTGAAATACAAGATAGCAGGATTCTTCCAGTTTAAAATTGGCACCTAAAATTTTTTTATGTATCAACCATGCAATTATTTCTTGCAATGTTGCATTGTATTGCGCATGTATATCTCCAACACAATAAATTTTTGCATTTTTGTTTTTTAATCTTAGAAGTATGTCCTTTGAATCGAAATCTTGATCAAAAACTGGGTTATATTTTATGTATTCAGCTTTACTTGTTCCATCTAAATTACTGCCAATATTTTTGGTAAGAATTTCTGTTATTTTTGTATCTACGGGATTTTGCTGTTTTGCTTTAATTTCATTTATTTTATCGATATTTTTATTTAAATAATATTTTAATATTTTGTTTAAAATTGCAGGATGAATATTATCGTTTAATGCTATTTGTTTATTAAAATTATTTAAAAACCAGTTGTCATAAATTCCGTGATATTTTTCATTTTCGACATCGATATTTTCTTGCTGAGAATCGCCAAAAATTTGTTCAAGTGTGGGAAAACCCGAATCTTTATAGTCATATAATGTGCTGCTTAAATTATTTTGTGCAATTAAAATTGTTATTGTTAATAATATTATTATTTTTTTCATAAATTTTATTTAGTTAAGAGCAGTTTATTATTTGTGTTTGCCATTTACTGCTACTTTTTTTATCAGGTATTACTTTTACTATTGTTGGATAATAATTTATTTCTTCTCCTACGCTTCCGGCAATTGTAACTATTATTGGAAAATTTTTAAAGCCAATGTTTTTTGCGCCAATGGAATATGTAGAATATTCTTCGCTTATATTGTCATAGATTACTTTTTGAAATACGGCAGATGGGCTTGTAGTTCTTTTTGGATCTTTTGCCTCCAGATGCTCATGAGCTTTTACTAAGCATGAATATCCGTCCCGTTTCAATTTTCTTGCTTTATATTTGGCATTCCAAATTATATATTCATCACCTCTTGGACTTGGTATTGATTTTTCATATTCTTTATAATCTAATTCATCAAAAAATTTCTGCGGATAAATATCATTCCAATAAGAAAGTTCGTCGCCATGACAGGCCAATAAATTTTTTGTAGAAAGCCATGAATTTAGTGGATTAATAATAGAGATATTTTTGGGTAGTGTTGCGTATATAAGTTCTATATGTTTTAGTATTAGATCTGCGTTTTCAATATTATAATTTGTTAAATTTAGCGCTTCTGCCATTAATGATTGATTATCTTTTCGTATGTTTTTTAAATATTCGAGTGTTTCATGGTTACCTTTTATTATAAATACATTTTCAGGGTTAAATATTTTTAAAAGTATTATTGCTGCTATTACAGATAAGCCTTGAATTCCTCTATCTGAATAATCTCCAAGAAATATTAAAAAACAATTTTTTTTAAGCTTAAAATTTGAGCCCAAATATTTATTTAAGACTAGCCAAGCTATAATTTTTTGTAATGTTTCGGTATATTTTGAGTGAATATCTCCAACCAATAAGATTTCAGAATCAGCACTTGCATAATTTATAGACAAATCTCCGGCTGTAAAATCTGATTTTAAAATGGGTTTGTAATGAAAAGATTTTATTTGGGGGTTTTCTATATTTAATTCTGTTTTTTCTATATTTTTTGAAATATATTCATAATATTTTTCGGTTATTGAATTTTTCAAATAATATTTAAATATTTTATTTAGTGTTTCCGGTAAAATGTTTTCATTAAGCTCTGAAATTAGGTTAAAATTTGTTCCAAACCAGTTGTCATAAATTCCAAAATATTGTTCATTAAATTTGTCTAATTCGCTTAATTGAGATTCTTCAAAAATTTGTTTAAGTTGTTCAAAGCCCGAGTCTTTATAATTGTATAACTCGCTGTTTAAATTATTTGAAATAAATAAAAAGATTGTGAATAAAATAATTTTTTTCATTATTAAGTTAATTTTCAGATAATTTTTTTAGGTTTTTTATATTTGGATTTATCCATATATTTTCCATATAATTCATCATGAAGCAACCCGAAATTTAATTTGTTTTTTGTATAATATTCTTCTGCCTCTTCATCAAATTCGCAAACTGTAGTTTTGAAAAAGTGTAAATCCTTTGTAGTTTTTATGTTGTATTTTTCTTTCAGCTGGCTTGTAAAATTTTTATTAATTTCTGAAATGTCTTTTGGGATATGTAAAGAATAAAGTTCGTATGCTATTAAATAAAGAGTTTGTCTGTGATCTGAATTAAATGCTCTTTTTGCGCAAAGATCAAATGTAGTGTTGTGCATACTTTCATTTTTTAAACTTAGATCGAATGCTTTTATTACATTTTCTACAGACTCAATTGTTTTTATCCCATTGGATTTTAAAAAATCGTTGATCCATGGTATTTCTGAAATAAATTGATTGTTTGGTTTAGAATAAATGTAGCCAGAAATTAATCCTGAAGAAATTATAGCCGCAATAGCAATAGATTTTTTGGGATTGGCTTTTATTGTATCCAAAATATTTTCTATAAATTGTGGTTTTTCTTTATCGTGGTAGTAATAAATAGTTGCGGCGGTAAGTATGGCAGCTGTTGCAACTGTGTATTTACCCCAGTTATTTTCAAAACTATAATCGATTTGATTTGTTGAATTTGCAAAAATTTTAGTATTTAGAATTAAAATTAAAAGAAGTAGCGCGCTATATATTTTTATATTTTTCATAATAAATTTTCCCAAGCAGCCCATGAAGGGTAAGGTTCAACCGTATCATAATTTTCAAACAATTTATTTTCGTAGATAATACCAAAATAGTTTGGTAAAGTCACATTTTCCAAAAGTTTAACTGTAGCTTTAAAATCTTTTTTGTTATTAAATCGACAAGCAATTTCTGCATCCGGATCTTTTAAGATCATTTCAACCGTTGCAAGCAATCTTATAATAAGTTGAAGCACGGGTATTTGTTCAGGATTGCCAAACTGAACAGTATTTTTTTCTGATGATAATTTACTATTTTGTAACTCATCTTTTTTGTCAGATTTCTTTTGAGCGCTATTTTTTTGTAAAAGCTTTTTTGCCGATTTGAGCAATTTTTTATGTTCACGTTCCCAGATATAACTTTTTTTAAGTTTTTTATAAAGCTTGGATGTTGTAATTACTTTGTCTGCCGATTTATTTTTTTTGTACTTTTGAACGACAAATGTTACGGCAGATTTTTTATTTTTGGCTATTTTTGAATTATTATTATCAAAAGCAAAAGCACCAATATTTGTTGCTTCATACTCTTTATCAAAAGAAATATATTTTTTGTCATTAATATTTACAATGTATGGCTTTTTATATTTAAAAAAGTAATTTTTTAAATAATCAAATTTATTTTTTTTGTTATTATTTTCTTCGTCGTCGTCATCTTGATAATATAATTTTTCGTATTTGGGATAGATATTTTGAATTAAACATATTTTGTTGGAAAGTCCGTAATTTAAAAATAATGGGGTGATATTTTCAACAGGATTATCAAGTCTCAAATATTCGGAGTTAATAACTTTTGCATTATATAAGTTTATAATTGCAGAATACCAAAAATGTCTCAGTTGAATTATCATGGGTGTAAGTAAATTTTCGTCTTTGCATGCTAAATTAAGTGAAAAAAATGTGTTTATTTTTTCTTTATTCGCAAAAAAATCAGGTTCTTGCCATAAAGTTCTTAATTCTTCATTTAATATATTATTTGAATACAAATTGGTTAAATATTTTGAAAATAATACCAAATTTGAAAGTGATAGTTGTTGTATGTTTAAATAGTTTTTAGTTTTACCGTATAATTTATCAAGGTTTATACTTTCAGTTTTTACTTTCTCTTGAGTTAATATTTTAAGTTTATCTTTATTTACTTTTTCTATATTATTTATTTGAATTATTATTTCAGGTGTGAGATTTTCAAATTTTATTCCATGTAAATCGCTTCTATCTTGTTTATTTATTATGTTTAAAAGAGAAAGCCTTGTAAGTGTTTCAAGTTCAAGTGCATTTGTAATTTTTTCTTTATTATCTTTATTTTGAAGTAATGCCAGTAATTCCGAATCACTTATAAAATTTCGGTACATACTTAATTCCGGATCAAAATTTTTATCGATTAGACAAAGCTGTTGAATTAGATAATTAATTCGTACATTTTCTCTTGAAGATCTTGGGTACATGCTTGTAAAGTCTACAAAAATTATATTTTCTATATTTTGTGATTTTAATTTTGTAACTAAATCTTCGATAAAATTATTATAGGATATTGGAAATTTTATACCTTTTAAAAATAGCATTTGTTCCGATTCAATATTTTTAAGTCCTTCGGATTGAACTATTTTTAATGGTGTTAAAATTCGTATTTCAGTTGGGTTAAATTTATTAAAAATATATTCGTTATTATCTTTTGAAAAGCCTATCCAACGATTTGTTTCGAGCTTTTTAATTAATATTAAATTTTTAATAAATGCATTTTGAGCTTCTTTTTTATCGTTTAATTCAGGCGATAAAAAACCGGATTTATTTATAATGTTTTTTACCAAATTTATTTTTTGATTAAAAATAATTTCAAGATTTTCTTTGTTATTTAGAACGTAGCTTTCAAGATCTTCAATATTTTTTTTATCAAAATCTTTTTCTCGGCCGATATTTACATAAACGTAACCATCAGGTTTATATGTAAAATGACTGACTTGTGCCGGTAAGTCTGCTATAAAAACATTTTCTTTTAATTGAAATAAATCTGCTAGTTGTGATGATGAATTATCAACTCTTTCATAATTTTCTATATTTGTATTATATTTGGAATAATTTTTTATGTTTCCCAAGAGTGTACTTTTTCCAACACCGTCCACAAAGCTACAAAAAATATAAACGGTTGGCTTCTTGGCTATTGGGGTTAATTTGTCATACATAATTTTTGTAAATTTTTGTGCATGCTTGGTTGCTTGTCCGGATTGTATAATGCTTGTTTCTATTGGATACGTAATATCGGGGCCTACAAACCATTTTATTAACGGCAAAGCTGATCGTAAAATGTGATTTGCATATTCAATTGAAAATAATATATCTTGCGTTGCTGCCGATTTGTACCCACCAACTTTAACATCTTTATCGTAAAGTGTGGTCCAAAATTTTATTAATTCAGTTGTAATTTTTTTGTAATTTTGTTGTTTTAAATTTTTTAGAATTTCAAATTCAGAATTACTCATAAAATTCAAAGCTGTTGAAAATGCATGTTCATGTATAATATTTGCTTGATTATCAAATATTTCAATGTCATTGGAATCAATATGTTCTATTATTTTATCCGTATCTTTTAGCCAGATATTTGAGTAATAATTTATATTTTTAAATAAAAAACCGGTTAAAAATCCAAAAAGATTGTGCAATTTTAATGTCCAACCTGAGTTTATTTTTGACTGTGCTTCATCGTTAATTTGTGGATTTTTAAATCTATAAAAATATGAAGGGAATGCTTGTTCTTCATATCCCGTTAAAACTATTCTTCCTGAAAGTGTAAAATTGTAAGTTCTAAGTGTATTTTCAAGTTCATCCAAGCTTATCGATGTTTTATTTAAAATTGCAGAATTATATTCATGAGTGTAGCGATCTCGTGGTTTAAAACCGTAATCTTTTATAAAATTTTCAATAAATGAACTGTTTGCATTGTCAGTCAATTCTTGATTGTTGTTATATAATTCTTGAAAACAAAATATAAAAAAGAGTATAAAAAAAAGTTTAATTTTGTTTCTCATGCTGTAATTCCATGATATTCCAAAATATCTGCAAATTCTTTGTCGTGCATTAAAATTTCAAATTTTTTCGAGTAGTGTTCTTTTTTTAATAAAGATTGAAGTTCATTATATTTATTTAAAAATTCGTTTATTAAAGCATTGTTTTTTGCAAAAGTCGCAATTTTTTTTAGATCGTTTATAAATCTATTGGCTTTTTTTAGATCTTGTGTACAAATTGCTTTTATAAAAAGTCTTGACCAATAATCAAAGCAAAGTTCATAAAAATCAAGATGTATTTTTATATTATTTTTTGCCCAGTAATTAATTAAAGTTTCTGTTTGTTGGTTTAGATCTTTATTCAATCTACTTTTTGTAGTAATTTGGATTTTATTTTTTTCGTAAAATACTATTTTTGTATTTATATCAATTTTTGCGTATTTTAAAAATTCATGAAAAAATGAAAGCTGATCTGCTATGAATTCTTCAAAACCATTATTATTTATAATTATATTTTTTATATTACTATTTTTGAATTTTTCTTCTAATAATTCGATATTGTATTGATTTTTTTGCCATTCGATTTTTTCATTTAAATTTAATTTTTTATATAATACTGTAAATAATTCTTCTACATAAAAATAGGGTTTATATGCAATTGTGTTTACAATCTTTTCAAATAACATTGCGATATTTTCGGCTGTCATATTTGTTAAAAATTTTTCTCTTATTAAAAATACTCTTGGATAATATTTGTTAAAGTGTTCTAAAAAATTTGAAAAAGTTTTAGCGGATTTTTCTTCAACTTTTTCTTTAATATTAATGTTGCTTAGTATTTTGTTATTTTGAATTTTTTCGTCCATTTCTTCTACATCAAAAAGATTATCGATAAGTTTTAAGAAATCTTGATCGTTGGCCTCAAAATTGTCTGGTTTGTCAGCATTTATATTAAATATTAATAATGTTAAGAAAATAATTATTTTAATTTTCATATAAAATAGAATCGCAAAGTTTTATAAATCTAAATATTTGATTGTTTAATTCTTTAAACTGTGGCCATATATTTTTTGCATCAGTCTCATCAAAATATTCAGGTTTATTGTTTTGTTCTAAGATTACTTTTAATTGTTCTAAAAATATTAAATATTTTTTTACAATTAATTCTTGGCTACTTTTCAATGTTTGGTAATTATTAATTTGATTAAGCTTTTTTATTGATAAAAAATTTGTAATGGCCAGTAGATTTTCCAAATTTTCTGTAAAATAGTTGCAACTATCCACAACTTCTTCTTTAAAGCACTTTTCATTATTTATAGAAAATATTATTTGCATATGTTCAAGACTGGAAGAAATATTTTCGTTTATTTTTAAAAAATGTTCATGTTCTTTTAAATTAAAAAAATTTATCAAATTATTTACCAAGAAGTCTAATGATCTTGATCCCATAATAATAACCAGGCTTGCAATTGATAATGTAAGCCCTTTATTAAGCCCCTTGCTAAAACCATACAAACCAAGATTATCTTTTTCTTTAATTTTTATATTTATTTCAGAATTATTTTCGGGTTCTTCTTGGATTTTTGATTCACTATTGTTTGAATCTTTCTGATTTTGTTTATATGCTTTCCAATAATTATATCCAAGATATGAAATTCCAATTGTTAAAACTGTGGCAGACGTTAAATAAATAGCTTTTTTAATATTTTGTTTTGGTCCTAAAATATTTTTAAAATATTCAGTTTTTTTATTGATCTCTTCGATATTTATTATTTTTAATTCTGCTGCATTTATATTTATTTGATTTATAAAAAATAAAATAAATATAAATAAGCTTTTTTTATTTATTAAAAGCATAATTTCAAATTTTACACTACATGGTATGGCATATCATCAGCATCTGCATGTCGATTTTTTCTACTTGAAGATGAATAACTTGAAGAAGATGATGCTGAGCTTTTTAATGGTTTTGTTTGGTTAGCTAAGTTATCAAAATACAATCCCAATGATTTGATCATTGCCGGCATTATTTGTTTAACTTCCTGTATTGATGCAAAATCTTTTGCAGATTGAACACTTAATAACCATTTTCTTATTTTTAAGAGTTTACTTTTAAGTCTTTGCGCACATGTTGTTATTCCAAAACCGTTATTATTTTTACTGTAATAAGCAGATCGATTTTCAATTTCCATCACCAAACTTTGGCAAGTTATTGCTATGTCTTCTATAAACTCAGACCATAAATTTATAAATTCATCTTCTTCTTTATTTTCATCCTGTTCTTCGAGTTCTCTAATTTTTTCTTCAAGCCCCCTTGATGAATCTTTGTTTACATTGCTTAAAATCTTTTTAATTTCTTCCAAGTCACTTGTAATAAGTTTTTTCCAGGCTTCTATTTCTGCCGGAGTAAATGGGGCTTTATTTCTGTGAAAGATAAATCTATATGTGTTTGTTATTGATTTGGAAATGGCATCGATTAAAAGATCTATTCCCTGTTCGCTATAACTTTCAACATTTTTCCCAATAGCTTTTCCAACGGCACCTGTTACTCTAAGAGTAGTTCCCTTTTTTATTCCTTCCCAGTAATTGTCTCCGATAGTAGTATCTCTTAATTTCATTCCGGATATTGATTGGGCTAATTCGTCACCAATTCCTTTTTCTTTATCAAGAAATGCAATCTTTTTATCAGCATCAGTAATTTCTTCTTTTAAAGAATCAATTTCTTGTTTTAATGTATCTTTTATTTGATCATTTTCTTCAAGATTTTTTAATTCAGTTTCTTTGTTTTGTATTTCCTGTTTTTTGATATTTATTTGGTCTTTTATTTTTTCTTTTTCTTCTTTATATATAAATTGAAGGTTCAATAGGTTTTCTTTTATTTGTTTATTATCGATACCCTCTTTTTTGTCACTTAATGTACCGACTTGTGTTTTAAGTTCTTTTATTTGTTCATCTAATCCTTTTTCTAAAGTCTCGATATTTTTTTTGTTGTTTTCTATTTCTTTTTTTCTATTTTCAATTTCAGTTTTTATATCATTAATTTTATTTAATTTATCAAGTTCTTTTTCTTTTTTTTTCAAATCGCTTGTTTTTGTTTTTTTCGTATCTCGAAGGGTATTTGCAAGTTTAAATCTTTTTTCCGAATCTAAGTTTGGATGATCTGTTGTACCTTTTAACACAAGTCCTTGAGTAGCATAATTTGATTGTGTAAATGTTATAAAAATAATAAAAGAGAAAATTTTTTTTGAAAATTTCATATAAAAAGCCCCGTTAAAAGCCCCAAATTTAATACAAAACGATCGAGAAGAGATTATAGCAATCGAGAAACAAATTTCAAGTTTAAACATTATTCTTATTTTTTTGCATTTTTAAAAAATAGTTTGCTAGAATATCTGGACACAATTTTTATACTCTTCTATTCTGTAAATAAAAAAGGAAAAGGGATGAGAAAGAGTCTGTTTATTTTTAATTTTATATTTTGTGTTTTAAATATAAATTCAACAATAAGTTTTTCAAGACAAGATGCTAAGTTTAGATTAAATAATAATGCAAAACTTAATATAGGTTCTACAATCTCAAATTGGACGGGAACACTTGAAAAAAGAGATAACTCAAATATTGTTGGTTCAAATATAAATTTTTCCGAAGGTATTTTTTTAACTCAAACAAATGAAGGTTTGTTGACAGGGTTATATAATGTTTCCGGAGCTGACTCAATAGAATTAAATGGTAACGGCAGGTTTGATGCCCAGCCCGGAACTGTAATTAATCAATTAAAAATAAGTGGGCAAAATAATAGACTTGAAGGACAGCCTTTATTTAATTCAACTATTGATTTTTTTGATTCAAGTACAAGCTTAACGGTTGCCTTGCAAAGTAAGCTTAATCAAAGTTTAAATTTAAACGGTGGAACGTTATTACTTGAAGATGATCTGCATTTGGCAGATGATACATATCTTTTGGGAACCGGTACCGTAATTTTAAACAAACAATCTCTTGATTTGCCCGGAAAAGAAAGTACTTGGAGTTCTATTTTAAATTTTGAGGATGCACAAGAAATAAAATTGAACGGCAAAACCATTTTAAATAATAAGTGGTCGTTTAATGGAAATACAATTTTAAATGGCAATGGAAATATTTTAGATCTTTCCGGCGGTGGCCAGCTTGAACTTAAAAATAATGCCACGCTGGCTTTGACTGACTTGTATTTAAAGGGTGTCGATTCTTCAAGTTTTGTTTTTTTAAATGATAATAATACTGTTTATATGTCAAATGTGGATGTTGAACTTGATGGTGATATTACAATGAATCAAGGCGGTATCTACGTTGAAGGAACGACAACTTTTTTATTAAAAACACATGATTGGACATTTGACAATAGTGCAACTTTGACAATAGATGGAACAACATTATGGCTTGATACAAGGATTGTAAGCCCCGGTGAATTAAAGGTAAACAAACCAATATTTGTTGATCACGTTTGGCAACCGGGCAATGATATTGATGGAATGACGCATCATCATTTTTCCGTATTAAATACCGGTACGGTTAGAGAAACATGTTGCGGTGCCAACGGTTCTTCACCGTCACCTACGCCTGAAACATGTCCTTGTGCCTTTCTATATGATGCTCCATTAACAGCTGATGTCGATTTGGAATGCAGTTGCCTAATTCATCCAACAAAAACTATAAGAATAAATGACAATTTAACTATAAATGGCCATGGTGCAACACTATATTTTTGTGATCCAACTCAACCGCAATTTGTCGTTGCCGCAGGCAAAACT
>JAHIKO010000058.1 GCA_018897535.1 Candidatus Dependentiae bacterium | reverse complement strand
TTTGTAATAACTTGTTTATGATAAAAACCCTATAATTCATGCTTATCAAAAATATGTAAGTATTGGTATTCCATTTTTATTACCGGATGGACCAAGTAATTGGACTAAACGAGTTATTGGGGTTCCTGGAGACATCATAGAAGGTAGAATTGAAAATGGTGTACCGGAAATTTATCGCAATGGCGTAAAACTTCAAGAACATGCTTACATAAATCCAAATCCATTAATACTTGTCAGAAGAACCACTGGTTTTATAAATTTTGATAATCTAGGACCAATAAATATTCCAGATTTTATAAAACATAAAACAAGTTATTACAAATACACATATGTCCCAAATAAAAGTTTTGATATGCAACCTTACTACAAATTAGAATTTAAAGAAGTTGTAAGAAATGAAAATGGCAACCCAATATTAGATTATCCATATACGCCAACTTATGATCAAGATATTTGTATAGATCAATTTGGACCATTTAAAATTCCGGAAAATAAATATTGGCTAATGGGCGATAATAGAAAAGGAAGTTGGGATAGCAGATTTTGGGGATTTTGCGACAAAAGCGAAATTCAGGGGAAAGTAAATTTTATAATTTATTCAATTGATAGCCAAGAACCATTTTTGCTTTTTGATATTATAAAACATCCAATTAAATTTTGGAGTAAAATTAGATTTAATAGATTTTTTAAAATTGTTAAATAATAAGTCTAAAATTTATGTTTATTTTTCGTTATTATTAAAGTTTTTTGCAAAATTAAATACTTAATTTTCTATACACTTCCTGCGTTTGTCATGCTGAACTAGTTTCAGCATCCAGATATAAAGACTAGATCCTGAATCAAGTTCAGGATGACAGAAGACTGCGGCGCGTTTTTGATATTTTTTGAGCATTTCAGCTACTTTTTGCTAAAAATTAATGATCGAGTTCGCGTTAAATTTTTAAAAAAACAGCAATAATGTGTTGGTTTTTTAATTTTAATAACGATTATTTAGATTCTCTTAACTTCAAAATCTTATCCCAAAGGTCTATTACAAGCTCAAAATCAAAATCAAAACAATATTTATGTATTTCTGTATTTCCTGCTAATATAAGATAACTAAATAAAAAAATATAAGATTTATACTGGAGCATTCAATGATTATAAAGAGAGAATTATCACGCATAACAATAGATATTCCAAGAGAAAGCCATAAAAAGCTCAAAACTTTAGCTGCTATTCAAGGAAAAAGCATGCGAGAAATCGTTTTAGAATCTATAGAAAAAAATTTATTAAATCCAAAAATACCAAACAAAAAAACTCTTCAAGCAATTAAACATGTTGAAGAAAAAAAAGGGCTTGTAAAAGCAAAAAATGCTAAAGATTTGTTTAAAAAATTAGGTATTTAAATGCTAACGCCCATCTATTTAAAACAGTTTAAAAAAGATGTTACTTTAGCACAAAAACGTAATGAGAATATAAATAAACTCAAAACAATAATTGCTTTATTGCTAGAAGAAAAGCCATTACCTTCAAAAAATCACAATCACAAACTCAAGGGTGAATTTAATGACTATTGGGAATGTCATATAGAGCCTGATTGGTTATTAATCTATAAGAAAACAAAAACAGAAATAATATTGGTCAGGTCAGGTTCTCATTCAGATTTATTTTGAAATCTTATCACAAAGCTCTATTATAAGCTCAAAAATCAAGATTTTATGCAATAAAGCTAAGTAAAACATTGCAAATTTGTGTAAAACAATCGCTTTTACATAATAAATCTACTCTTTTTTATAAAAAGTTCTTATCAAATCCCAAATTTTATTGAATTTAGCCCGTTTGTGCGACATTTATATATGAATTAAACTTATAACAGTTAAATGAAATTTTTAAAATTTTATATATGCATAATAAATGGGGGTTTTTATGAATAAGTATATGAAAATGACATTCTTGTTATTGCTAGCAATGTCAGCCAATAGTGTAAGTAATGCAGGTTTAATAGATTGGTCAAAAGATAAAACAAGCAAAGCTTATTCTTGGGTCCAAAATCATCCAAAAACAATTTTAATAAAAAATAAAGCAAATAATGCTTATTCTTGGGTTAAAGATCATAAAAAAACAATTGCTTTTACAGCAACAGCTTTAGCTCTTGCTGTAGCTTCTTATTATCTATATAAAGGATATAATAATTATCTTATTGAAAAAGAATTTAATACTGAATTTAATACTGAATTAAACGCAAAATTTGGTCCATTTATGCCAATTATTGATAAAATGAAGAATTATCTTAAACATTATTTTAATTTTGACGGAACAGAAGATAGCTATAAAATAACTCCTGATGAATATAATTTATATTGTGATGATGGTGAGCAAAATAATACTTGGAAAGAAATGCAAAAATGGTTAACTAGTTTTGCTAAGAACAAAAATTTAACAGCAAAAAATTATTATAAATTTAGCCATGCCATTTCAAATTTATCTGGTACTTTAATGGACACTTGTAGAGCAGCACGCGAATACAATGTTATTATAAGAGACTAACAATAGATTTATAAATACATAATAGTAAAAATTAGCCCAGCATATGTAAAATATATGCTGGGTTTTTTTTATTTATAACAATTATTTAGCTTCTCTCAACTTCAAAATCTTATCCCTAAGCTCAATTGCTTTCTCAAAATCAAGATTTTCTGCGGCAAGCTGCATATCTTTTTCAAGCTGTTTTATCAAAACAATAATAGCTTTTTCATCTTTAGAAATTTTATCTTTTTTAGATTTGTTTAATTTTGAAGCATCGGAAATTCTTTGCTGTAAATTAGAAATAGATTTTGTAACTTCGCGTTCTACAGTTTCAGGAATTATTCCATGCTCTTTATTATATTTATCCTGCAAAATTCTACGTCGTTCAGTTTCCATAATAGCCTCACGCATAGAATCGGTAATTTTATCTGCATAAAAAATTACCTTACTTTCAATATTTCTGGCAGCGCGACCTATCGTCTGAATTAGAGATCTGGTATTTCTTAAAAATCCCTGCATATCGGCATCCATAATAGCAACAAGTGCAACTTCAGGTAAATCTAAACCCTCTCTCAATAAATTTATGCCAACAAGACAATCAAAAACGCCTGATCTTAATTTATGTAAAAGCTCAGTTCTTTGTGGCGTTTTGATATCGGCATGCATATAACAAACTTTAATTTTTTCTTTTTCTAAATATTTTGCCAGTTCTTCGGCCATTTTTTTTGTTAATACCGTAACCAAAGTTCTAAATCCATTTTTTGTAGTATTACGAATTTGTTCAACAAGATTATCCAATTGTCCTACACGACTTATTACCTCAATCTTTGGATCTAAAATGCCTGTTGGGCGAACTATTTGCTCTGCAATAATATCTGAATTTTTAAGTTCATAATTTGATGGAGTTGCAGAAACATAGATCACATCTTTAAAATAACTTTCTATTTCTTCAAATTTTAACGGTCTATTGTCATAGCTTGATTGCAATCTAAATCCAAAATCCACTAAAGCTTTTTTTCTAGCCTTGTCACCTTTATACATACCTGTAAGCTGTGGAATTGCTATATGAGATTCATCTATAATCAATAAGAAATCTTTATCAAAGAAATCAAATAAACAACTAGGTCTTTCACCCGGCAATCTGCCATCAAAATATCGTGAATAGTTTTCTATTCCGGAACAAAAACCGGTTTCTTGTAGCATTTCAATATCATGATTAACTCTTGTTATTAAGCGCTCACGATAAACAGGATTTTCAATTTTGGAACTTTCGATATCTAAATCTATTTTTATTCGTGATATTGCATTATCTAATTTTTCTTTGGTTGTTACAAAATGTTTTGCCGGAAAAATTAAAAAATTATCAAGAGATTTTACAACTGTATTATTTTTTTTATCTATAAGTTCCAAAACATCTATTTTATCACCAAAAAGTTCTATTCGTAGATTGTGTCTATCATAAGGTATATCAACTAAAATAGTGTTGCCGGAAACTGAAAAAGTACCCGATTTTTTATCATAATCATTACGTTTATATTGAATAAAAATAAGTTTATCTATTAAATTTTTACGCGTAATTTTATCATTTATATTTATTTTAAAAGTAAGCTCTCTGTAGTCTATTGGATTACCTAAAGAATAAATGGCCGAAACAGACGCAATAATAATGGTATCTTGCCTATTAATTATAGAAGCAGTAGCTTCAACTCTTAATCTTTCTATTTCGTCATTAATTTTGGTCTCTTTGGGAATATAAATATCCTGTGCGGGTAAATAAGATTCCGGCTGGTAATAATCATAATAACTTACAAAGTAACAGACTTTATTTTCAGGAAAAAATAGAGAAAATTCTTCGTATAATTGCGCTGCTAAAGTTTTATTTGGCGATAAAATTATAACTTGTTTACTTTGATTGGCTATAACGTTGGCCAAAGTAAAAGTTTTACCTGATCCCGTTACACCCAAAAGAGTAGATTTCCCAGGTCTATGGGTTTTTAATTTTTCTATTGCTTCAGGCTGAGAGCCGGTTGGCAAAAACGGAGATTTAAGCTTAAAAACAATATTTTTTAAATTCTTCATGGCTTTATATTAACCCAAAAAAAATGGTTTGAAAAAAGCCATATAATTAAAAGATATTTAAAAATCTTTACTTATGAAATCGCAATTTTATAAAATACCATGGTTCTTGAGGCTAAAAATAAGGGGGAAATATGAATAAACTTCTTCTAAGACTGCTTTTGACTCTATTTTTTTTAATAAATACATCACAAAATTATCTATATCCACTAAATATTACGCCTAAGAAAATATCTTACAAAAATGAACCTTATGAACTAATTGTAGAAGGTTCTGAAAAGAATATATATTTACAAAGTAATTATGAGCCTACTCCAAAACTTAAAATTAAATTAATTCCGGATGACAATGAAGAATCCGGTTATAGAACAAAAATTGATATTGTGATAGATCCACAAAAAGTACTTTTAAATTTTAAAAATAATAAATATGATAATGAAAATATCGAAAAAAAACATAGTCAAGAATTAAGTGTTCTAGAGCGCTTAAAAGGCAAGAAAAATATAGTTCAATTATTAAGACATAAAAAGAAATCGCATATTTTGGTTTTAGAAAAAGCAAAAGAAGATTTATTTGCATATTTAGGATCAAATGAAATAAATCTAATAAATAAAATAAAAATTATTAAAGATATTGCCTATGGAATAAAAGATTTACATGAAAATAATATTTTGCACAGAGATTTAAAAATTGAAAATATTTTAATATTTGAAGATGAAAATAAAAATATTACTGCAAAATTGTGTGATTTTTCACTTTCAAAATATGTTGATCCGGAGACAAAATCTTGTACTTTAAATTTGAATAAAATACCTGGTACTTTTTTATATATCTCTCCAAATATCTATACACAAATAATAAAAAAAATTCAAGAACCTATAACAACTTTAAAAGATGATATTTATGCATTCGCATACTTAATGTATCTAGTAATGTATAAAAGGAATATCTTAGATGATGAATTTAGTGATTACCTAGAAAAAAATGGTAAAAATTTAAATACAACAATGCAGCTAAACCAATTTGTTTCGTATTTAATAAATTATGAATGGCGACCAATTCTATATGAAGATGAAAATTCAATTTTAAATAATCTAATAGAAAAATGCTGGGCACAAGAACCTGAAGATAGACCTGATATTGAATGGGTTTGCGATTATTTGGATAACGTTTTTAAAGAATTAGAAAATTAAAATAATTAAAGATAGGCTCCGTTTTATTGGAGCCTCTTTTAATTATTAAGTTAATATTTTTATAAAACTAAACTTGAATGGAATCAGAATCCGTAATCGATTTATTTAACATTTCAGCTTCAACTTTTACATGATTACTCTTAAACACACGTTTACCATGCTCATTTCTACGCCCCTTATTCCATGCAGAAACAGGCGTAAAATAACCAATAATTCTTGTATACTGTTCCTTAATATCAGCAGAACAAATAGGACATTTTTGTACCGGGCCTGAAATTGTAATATGATCATTTGTACACTGACAATAGTTATAATTTACTGCAAAATGTTCACATCCGGATTTAATTGCATAAGTTATTAATCTGGTCATTTGTTCAGGAGAAGTTAATTTTTCGCCAACATTAAGATGCGAAATTCCTCCACCTGTAAGAACTTTGGAAAAAGCACCGTCAAGCTTAATTCTATCTACAATATCATAATCAACCCACAACGGTATAAATTGATTTGAGTAAATTTCATAATCCATACCGTAAAGATATTGATCTTTTTGTGCAAATTTTACAGCCAAACTTTCAGCAGGAACTTGTTCTATATTAAAAGAATTACCTGTAGATTTAGCACATTCAGTTGCATAATTTTTAATGTAAGAAAGTAAATCAAATGCTATATTTTTACCATCTTGAGTAGAGATTGAATAACCAAGTTGTTCAACACATTCATAAACACCACTTATTCCAAAAGTACTAAATAATCTTTCAAGATGTATAATTCCAAATTTAACAAATGGCAAAAATCCTTGTTCATAGCGTTTTTTGAGTAACTCTCTATGAACATTTAATGAATCTTTTGCCATATCCAATTGCTCTTTTAGAAGTTCAATTAATTCTTCATAAGAATTTGCCCTAAATCCTAAACGGGCTAAATTAATTGTAACAACTCTATGAGAACCCAGAGATATTCCACCGTTTCCAAAACTATCAATTCCTGCAAGATCAAGATCATTTGTTAGTCTACAGCAACTTGCTATTTTATTTCCGGAGGAAATATAAATATTAAAAGCTGCTTTTTCCAAATTTACTTTTGAAAAATATTCAAGAGCTACTTTGTCTAAAACTTCACCATTATCATCTGTGCGTAAATTTAGCGTAACTACAGGAAATCTATAAGGCAACCCGGTAAAAGGATCACCCTTATAAAACCAATCAACAAATATTTTTTGTATTTCCCAAATCAAATCAAAATCAGGTTTACTTCCATCCGGAAATATTATTTGTCCAAATAATATTTTTAAATTTGGTTTATCAAATATGGAAATATTAGAAAATGGAGATTGATGTGATGGCCTTAATTTTTTATTTAATGTATGAACAAGCGATTGAAAATCGTTTTCTATCTCTTTTCTAACATCGATATTACTTATATCCAAATTCTCTTTTTTAATAAAATAAGAATAATTAATAAACAGATCACCTATAGCCACAGCTCCGGCTACCTCTTGTGCAAGCTCAATTGTTACCTCTTTAACTTGATCAATAAAAGAACGAGCTCTTTTTGGAATAAAAGATTTTAGTTGTCCCCAAAAATTACCTTTGTGTAATAAAAATTCTGTTGAATATGCCCAACAGTATGGAACTTGAATTGCCGTACTGTCATGAAAATACAGATCACCATCCCATACAGCTTTCATTATTTTATCAGCCCTATCTTTTCCATATTCATCTAAAAGCAATACATAAAGATCATGATATCCTATGATTTTAAGACTACTTTTTGCAACCTCTGAAATATAATTACCCCGAGATCTACCATCTTGCAAATGATTTGCATTATCATCAACAGAAAAATCTGAAACTCTTTCTTTAAAATATTTATCTGCCATTACGGAAACATCCAATTTTTCCTGAGATATTCCCTCAAAATCCAAAATATTTGGATCTATTTTTGAATAAAGTTCTTTAAATTCAGAACAAAACTTAGAAAAATTATTTAACAATTCCATTGTTCACCCCTTTTTGTAAATATTCGTTGATTAGATGATGCCGGCCAACCACCAACATGCATTTCTTTTTTATATGGCCCACAAATTATTAAATCAATTAAATCCGTTAATTGTTTAGGTAAAACTTCAAATTCTCTACCTGTATAAAGAGCTATTGGTAATTTTATTTCATCTTTAATTCGTTTACATATATGTATTAAAAATTCCATTTGATCTGTTGGTTCACCACCCATAAAAGCTACATAATCAATTAACGTATTTAGTTTAATTTTTTCAATTAAACTGTCAGCACCCGTAAGTTTTCCACTATCTAAATTCCATAATTTTTTATTATGGCAATCATGGCATCTGATACTGCATCCGGAAAAAAATATCGATAAAGATATTTTTCCGGGTACATCTATAAAAGATGTGACTGTAGATACGACATACCCATACATATTTCCCCCTTAATAAAAAAAATTAAAAGCAAAAAATTTGAAAGAAATTCAAATTCACAACTTATGGAGTGTTATTTTAAATAAAAAAAATAAAATAAGAAAACTAAAAAAAAAATATTCTTCCAGAAATAAAAATCAGATTATCTTAAACCCCAAAAATTTTAGTTATAGCTTCATCAATTAAAGTCTGAATTTTAATTTCTTCATCATTAGAAAAGTTAGAAAGTACATAAGTCGATACATCGTCATTTTCCGGCCTACCGACCCCAAAGCGCAAACGCCAAAATGCCGATCCTACACCATTTATTATAGATTTAAGACCGTTGTGGCCACGAGCACTTCCATCAAATTTTAAACTGATATTACCAAAGCTTTTTTCTAGTTCATCATGAACCACTAAAATATTTTCAGGCTTAATACCTTTTTTTTGTAAATTTGGAATAACATTACCGGAAGCATTCATAAAAGTTTGAGGTTTGATTAAAATTATAGAATAAATATTTTCATCAACCGTAATTGAAATTTTTGTTTCTTCTGCAATATCTAAAATATGCCAATTTACAGAATAATTTTGAGCAATTTTATCAAGTATCCGAAATCCTATGCTATGTCTATTCCTGTAATATTTTATGCCCGGATTACCAAGACCTAT
This sequence comes from Candidatus Dependentiae bacterium, assembly GCA_018897535.1. NCBI lineage: Bacteria > Candidatus Babelota bacterium. The sequence goes on along the minus strand of JAHIKO010000058.1, from coordinate 2,541 downwards.
AATTACTTTTATATTTTTAATATTAAAATCCATGAAAAACCTAATAATTAAAATAATTTTTTTTCAAAAAATCACCAAGCTCATAAGCTAAAGTTGTTTGTGTTATTTTATCAGTCAAACTAAGTTTGCCTTCAGTCAAAACCGTATCTGTTATAAAAATATGTTTAAATTTTGAATCATTCAATTTTTTAATACAATCTTTTGAAAGTACTGCATGTGCAAAAAAACCTAAAACTTGTTTTGCTCCATTATTCATAGCAATTTCACAAGCACCAATCGCCGTATTTCCGGTATCAATAATATCATCAATAATTATCACATTTTTATTTTTAACATCTCCAATTAACTCACGCGATACGGCAAAATCTTTTTTTATTCTCTCTTTTTTTACATATGCAAAATCAACACCGGCAAATTGAGCAATTTGCTTTATTGATTCAGCTCGACCTTGATCAGGAGATAAAAAACAAACGTTAATATCATCGAATACTATATTTTTATTTTTATTAAAAAAATCAACGCCAAAATTAATTAGATTTACTTCTTGTGTTTTTACTAAAAAATTATTTTTTACCAAAGAATTATGCAATTCAAAAGTTATTATTTCATCTATCCCGCAAGCTTTAAATAATTTATCAAATAAAAACACCGGTCCATTTAATTTTTTATCAAATGATTTATCGTGCCTAGAATATGGATAGTATGGCAATATGACAAAAATTTTCTCTGCGCCCATTTTTTTTGCCAAATCAGACAATAATAAAAGTTCTATAATCTGATCGTTTATGGATTTTGTTTCAAAAGAAAATTGATGAACAATAAAAATTTGCTTTTTAATAAATGATAAATTTTGCCATTTTATGCAAATTTCAGAATCTGCAAAAATATCTGAATCAAATTTTATAACTTTTTTATTTATAATCTTTTCTAAATTTATTACAAAATTAGAATTATTTAACGTTATAATTTCAAAATTCAAAATAACAACTCCCATTTTTATCAATTAATATTATTTAAAAATTTTTGACCAAAAACTATTTTTTTTCTCTCTTTCTTTAAATAATTTTAAATATTCCGGTAATTTTGAAGAAATCACAATCAAACGTTTCCATTCAGAAAATTTTATAGCAGGAATTCCCGCAACAGTTTGTCCATCCAAAAGATCATTCATTACACCTGATTTGGAAACTATTTTTACATTATTACCAATTTTTATATGATCTCGAATTGCAACTTGGCCACCAATTTGACACCCGGCTCCAATTTTTACACTTCCAGCTATTCCGGTCTGAGCCAAAATTACAGTGTGTGGTCCCACAATTACATTGTGAGCAATGTGTACCAAATTATCAATTTTACAACCATCTGAAATAATTGTAGCCTCGAAAGACGCTCTATCTACTGTGGTACACGCACCAATCTCTACGTTATTTCCAATTTTAACTATTCCTATTTGCGGTATTTTTGAAAGACCGGTTTTTGTAATACTGTAACCAAATCCATCGGATCCTATAACAGCATTGGCATGAATAATACAATTATCACCAATAATACAATTATCCAAAATTTTTGCGCCGGAATATATTTTTACATTTTTACCAATAAAAACATTTTTGCCAATAAAAACATTTGAATCAATTATTGAGTCTTGTGCAATTTTTGAATTATCACCAACAGTACTATGTTGGCCAATTATTACATTTTCAGATATTTCAGGATTTTCAGATTTTATATTTTTGTTTGAAAAATTTATTATTTTAGTAAAAGAATCCAAACTATCTTTAGTTAATAAATATTTTTTTCCAGGAACAATTTCTTTAGATGCCAATATAATCCCGGCTTTACTGTTTTTTATTTTATCAACGTCAACACCTGAAAATACAGACTCTGATCCAAGATCTAAAATTACTGCAATATCTTTTTCTGTAGCATTTTCCAAAGATGTAATATTTTCGACTAAAAAAGAATCATCGGAGCCTGATTCAGCTCCGATGATATTTCTTACTTGTTCTAAACTTAAATTAATTTGCATTAAGCAGCCTTAATTGTTTTCGTTTTATTTGCCAATTCTTTTTCGTATGCGCAATCTACTTCTTTTAAAACTTCTTCTGTTTTATCTATTGCTTTATTAACAAAAAGAACCCCGGGAGTATTAACATCTATAGCCATTCCCCAACCATTTTTATCAAAACAACCTTTTGCAACTTTTAATTGTTTGTCACGCAAAGCTGTTTGTTCTCTTTGTACTTTTATTTTTAAAGTTTCATCTTTATCGCCCAATTCTCTTTCTGCTCTTTTTTTCGCATTTGCAAGTTCTTCACCCTTTTCCATCAATGCTTCTTTGCTTAAAACTTTAGCCTGTTTTTGAATATTTTCTTGCAACTCTGCTACTTTTTTTTGAGCCGATTGAACTTCTTTTTGGAAAACTTCAATATCCTTTTGTAACTTTTCTGCTAAAACTTTTCCTTCTTTTGATTTTTGTAAAACTGTCAAACTATCGATTGATATTAATGTAGAATTATTTGCAGTATCAGCAAAAAC
>JAHIKO010000057.1 GCA_018897535.1 Candidatus Dependentiae bacterium | reverse complement strand
TTATATTTTCCCTCAATTGGGAATAGATATTTCAGCTTTTTGGTCAGCAGCACTGGCAATTGGATTAAATAGCGCCGCATATCTAAGCCAAACAATTAAATCAGGTATTTCTTCAATTGGAATAGGTCAATGGGAAGCAGCTCAAGTTCTTGGATTTAATAAAATACAAACACTGCAATTCATTATTTTACCCCAAGCCATCAGAGTAATTATTCCTGCTCTCGGAAACGAATTTATTACATTAATAAAAGATTCAAGTTTAGCATCCACTATAGGAGTAGTTGAATTGGTAAAAGAGGGATCTATTATTATAAGTAGAACATATAAAGTCATACCGGTATATTACATGATCACCGGTATTTATTTGATAATTACAACGATACTATCATTATGCCTTTCAAGAATTGAACGTAGGATGAATAAAAATGCTTAAAATTGAAAATCTATCTGTAACTTTAAATAATAAAAATATATTGAAAAATATTCATCTATCAGTAAAGCCAGGTGAAATTGCCATGTTACTTGGATCTTCAGGCGTTGGTAAATCAACATTACTAAGAGTCCTTAATCACCTTGAGCCAATAACATCAGGAATAATTAAAATAAACAATAAAATTATTGATTTTAAAAAAATTAGCCCAAATAATATTATAGGAATGGTATTTCAACAATTTAACTTATTTCCACATCTAACTGTTCGCGAAAACATTACAATTATTTTGGAAAAAATTTACAAAATAAACAAATCAATATCAACTAATACTGCCAACGATTTATTAAAACATTATAAATTAGAAGATCTTTCAAGTTCTTATCCATCTCAATTATCTGGAGGACAAAAACAACGACTAGCCATAGCCAGAGCGTTAGCATTAAAGCCACAAATTATATGTTTTGATGAACCAACTTCTGCTTTAGATCCTTTGCTTACAACATATGTAGCTCAAAACATTCAAGAACTTGCAAAACAAAATTACATTATATTAATTGCAACACACGATACTTTATTAATAGAAAAATTAAATTGTACCATACATTTAATGCAAGATGGCGCAATAATTCAATCTGTTGATTCAAATATATTTTGGAACAACAAATCATCTTATCCTCAAATAAACTCTTTTATAAGTGGTACAAACTCACAAATTTAAATTAATAAATATTTTGAACCCTTTTTAAAAAGAGTTTTAATCTTTTATAGTCATTTCCACTTAACAAAGAAAAATCATAACAAAAATTTTCTATATATTTTTGTGAGATTAATTTTTTATTATTCAAATTACTAAGAATAACTAAAAGTAATTCATCAATATTGTCTATGTTATTAGAAAATAAAACAGATAAAAAATTTGTTTGTGAAAAAACAACTCGTTCAACTTCAAGATTACATTTTTTTACAAACTTATGTATTTTTACTGCAGAATCAGGTATTTGATAGTATATTTTTGAATTGTTTTCAGAATATCCAATAATAGATACATTAAAAATTGTTTTTAAAAATTCAAAAATTTGCGGCTGATCTCGCTTTAATTCTTCTTCTGTTTTTTTATAAATAAACGGGTAATGTGTGGAGTCTATGGATTTAGTGGCCACAGAAGTTACTATGCCATAAATTTTTTTATTATTTATTTCAACTTCAACCAAAGATCCAAAAATAGGTGGTTTTTCTATATCCCAAGCTTGTGCTAAATAATTACCAAGATTTGATTCAATAATTTCAGCAAAAGACTGTTCCAAACTCTCTCCAATTAATTTTAAAAAATACTATTCTGTTTTTCTCCATTCTTATTAACAATATTATTCAAAAAAGTTTTTCTGTGAATTATCGTTACGCCGGAATTTTGTATCGCCGATACATGATCTTGCGTTCCATAACCTTTGTGCGAATTAAATTTATATGCCGGAAAAATTTTATCTATCTTGTTCATTAAATTATCTCTGAAAACTTTAGCCACTATTGAAGCTGCAGCAATCGACTGTGAAATAGATTCACCCTTGGGAAAATAAAATAGTTTTGGATTTTCTATCAAATTATTGCGTTCAGTGTCATCCCCGACTTGATCGGGGATCCAGTCTTTTTTTAAAAAACTTATATCTATTGGCATGGCATCTGTAAGTACAAATTCTAAATTTTTTATATTAAGCGGCATAGTATAAAACAACTGCATCAAGGCTTTTTCCATAGTTATTTTAGTAGTTTGATAAATATTTAGACTATCAATTTTTTTATGATCAGAAATTGCAACAGAATAAAAACAATTTTTTTCAATCCAAGAAAAAGCAGTTTCTCTTTCTTGCTGTGTCAAAATTTTTGAATCTTTTAATAACTCATAACTACTACTCAATGGCAAGATACAGGCTGCAGTAACAACAGGCCCGGCAAGACACCCTCTTCCAACTTCATCTATTCCACACACATATTTTTTATTTTCCCAAGCTTGATTTTCGTAAAAGTTTTTTGTTAGCTTCATTTAATTCAACTAGGACGGTTTAAAAAATAAAAAAATTATTTAATTATTCTATTTGACACAATTTATTTAAATTATAATAATATCATAAATTATATTTTTTAAAAATTAAGGAGTACTTTAATGGCATCAACTCAACTAAGAGTGAAAGAGCTTCTGCGCGAAAGAGGTTGGACTACTAAAGTTTTAGCTGAAAAGACAGGTATGTCTGAAAGTTATTTGACTCATATAAAAAACGGAACAAGACGTTGGAATGAAGATTCTTTAAAAAAATTAGCTGTAGCTTTTGATCTTTCACCCATAGATCTTTTTTTATACAAAAAATCTAGAACTGATGATGTCGACAAAAATGTAAAACTACCTGAAACTACTGGCGTTGATTTGCAATTAAAAGTAGTTCCTGTTGTTGGTCAAATTCCTGCAAATCCATCAGCCTATAACAATCAAATGGTCCAGGTTACATCCGGTTTTAAAGATGTTTTCGTTCCTGTATTTAATATTGCTGATGATTCCATGTTTTGCCTTTTTGTAAAAAGTAATAACATGGCACCCAATTTTGTAAAAGGCGATTATTTAATAATTTCTCCTGAAAGCTGGACAAGATCGGGCGATATAGCTGCAGTTGAATATACCGCGGGCAATAATTCATCACCAACAATTGGCATAATGCAAATAACTTATATGGACGATTTTATAGTTTTAGAATCCGTAAACCATAAATCTGCTCCTGTCGCTTTGGTTAATGGAAAAGATAATTTTAGAGTTATCGGTAAAGTTATACATCGATACCAAAAATTAGGTTAATAGAAACAAAAAAAAGCCCGGTAATTTTTACCGGGCTTTTTTAATATAAAACTCTTTTATCTATTTATTGTGCAATAAGCTAGAAGAGCCATAGATCTTGCTATTTTAATCTGATTGGAAAGTTCTCTTTGATGATGAAAACAATTTCCGGAAACTCTTGAAGGAAGAATTTTACCACGTTCAGTTAAAAAACCTCTAAGCATATTTACGTTTTTATAATCCAAAAATTGTTCCTGCTCTTTATCCGAACAGAATCTGCAATGTTTTTGGCCTAAAAAACCTTGTTTTCTAATTTTCTTTTTCAAAAGTCTTGAACTTACTTTTAATTTAAATTTTGACATATTTACCTTTTTAAAATTAATTATTTTTCAAAAAATTAAACTTAATCTCGCTCATCTGAATCTAAAAACTTATCCATTTTATTTTCTCTTATAAAAGAGTCCAAATTACCGGATCTTGAAGTTACCGATTCAGGTTTTCTGTACTCCAATGTTTTCTTTGGATCAAGTTTTACAGTCACATTACGCAAAACTATTTCATTACATTTAATTTTAAAAAATGAATCCAATTCTTTAAAAAAGGCTGTCAATGATTCAAGCGGAAGCTCATATCTTACAAGAACATAAGTTCCGTAATCATTTTTTTTGACGGTATAAGCAAGACGTTGCTTATCCCAATTATCAAATGCAAACATCTTTCCACTAAAATTAGCTGCTAGCTTATCAAAAAAGCTTTCAAGCATATTAATTTCGTCTTTTGTTATGTGGCTATTTGTTAGCATCAACGTTTCATAACGTAGCATATATAGATTCTCCTAAAAAATCTTGAAAGGAGATAGTCAAACTATTTGACTAATGGAATCCTTTAAAAAACACTAAAACATGTGAATAATATTAACAAAAATGAAAGTTTATGCAACCTGATCTGAATAAAAAAAGGCCCAATTTATGAGCCTTTTTTTATTTTTTATAAAAATTTAATTTTAAGACATCTTTTGATATCTATAAATAACTTTACCGATAATTCTAAAGTTATCCTTGCCACGAACAAGGGCTTTAGGAGCATTTTTATGATTTACAGATTCTAAAACTACAAAGTCTTCCATGTAATTTACTTGCATGATTTCTCTAATTTTAGTTTCTTGACCATACTCAACTGCTACTATATCACCGGATCTTGTCCATACTGCAGGAGATATAATTAATAAATCACCTTTTACAAATTTTGGCGACATACCATTATCTTGAACTTCCAATGCAAAAACATTTTCGTCATCAGCACCAATAACCGGTACAAATTTATCCTGATTTCCAGAAGCAACCTGCATTAATCTATTATTATAGCTTGTAGGTTCAGATGGAATTTCATTAACAACTGGAGCTAAACGTAATTTAACATCAACCGTTTTTTCCAAATCCGCTAAACCTTCAATATTTGGCATAGCAACATTTGTTTGAATCTCTCCGGATTCTTTTCTTAATAAAAGTAAATCTGAAGGATGCAATTCAAAAGCTAATGCTAGCTTTTTTAAAGCATCTTCGTTCCAACGTCTTGTCCCGTTTTTTATATGAGTCAAATAACTTTCAGACATACCTGTCTTTTCAGCGAGTACTTTTGTGGTCCAACGCTTTTCACGTAAAAGCTCTTGAACCCTTAATTTTGTAGAAACCATGATAACCTCCAAAGATTTATATCTACTATTTTATTCTTTTTCAATAGTAATTCTTTTGTTTCTGTTAGGCAACCGCACCCCAAAATACGTATAAAAAACTTAACAATGTGAAAAAAAACGCCATTTTTCTTTATTTTTGTAATAAAAATAGTAACTTTTTGTATGAAAATTACAGTTACTGTTGATTTATACAAAAAAATCTAACAATTTATTGTATAAATCAACATAAATAGACTTTTTATAAAAAGCTTTATATTAAAAATTATATTGCATAGGCTCACATAATAAATAAAGCTTTTTATGACAAAAAACGTAACGGATAAGAAAGTGTGTTTCTTATCATCAAAAAAAAGAGAGTTATAATTATACACTACGTTTTTTGTTAGTTTGTTTAATCTTTTTACGTAAGGGGAGTATTAATGAGACGACAAAATCTCAAGTTGCTCTTTATCGGTCTTTTGATAGCTCAAGGCCTGAGAGCAACAGATAACGCACACTTTTATAAGAGTGCAAACCTACACAGAAATCCTACTGCTTGTTGGTTCGATGATAAACAATATTATGGAATTTCGGACTGGCTATGGAAAGTAGAAGATAATTTGATGTACGGCGATGCCCATTCCGGTTGGGATAAAAACGGCAATACAACAAATATTTTAAATGACACCGGTGCATACAGTATGGTTTGGTTGTTTGAAAATGTTCAGATAACGGATCCAACAATTCAAAACCATGCAAACTTCATGAAAGCTTTTACAGAAAGTATCAGCTACGATCCAGATAGTACTTTTGGAACACTCAAATTTGATGGTAAATTTGAAATGTGGGAATCAAACTATCAAGTACGAAAAAATCTTAAAAAGGGATTTTTTCTTGAAGGTAGAGTTCCTGTACGAGAAGTAAAAATCAAAAATATCTCTTATACCGACCAATCACCGGAGCATGGTGTTTATTCACAAGAAACAGGTGAATGGATTCAATTCAAAAACGATCTTAACTCAATATTAAATTATTACGACTATAAATCATACAGCACTCCATATGGCAAAACAGGTTTAGGTGATATCAGTTTATTACTTGGTTGGGAAGATATTTTTGAAAAACGCAATGACGAAGGTGAAGATGTATTTACATTGGATCTTTCAGCTCGTTTAGGATTTTTATGTCCAACGGGCGAACGTGTAAAAACCGATTATATATTCTCAATACCTACAGGATATAATCATCACTGGGGTTTGACCGGATCTTTAGAACTTGATTTTGGAGTTCTAAGATGGTTAAGCATAGATTTATTCGGTGGATTTACATGGTTCTTTGACGAAAATAGACGTGAAATGAGAATGCAAACATTTAGTGAACAAAATGGTCACATAATGCTTGCAAAAGGTATGGCAAAAGAAGAAAAAGGCACACTCTGGTACTTAGGTGCAGACATGAAGTTTGACCACTTCTGGAAGGGCCTTTCAGGTATATTTGGATATTCTTACAATAGACAAGAAGAAGATTCCATAACACCTGATAACACAACTCTTTTTGATAAAGCTGCTGTAAATAAAAATAGCATGTTACACGGTTGGTATACGCATGTATTGCATTTCATGCTTGATTACGATTTTTCAATTCATATGAAAGAAACAACCAAATGGGCTCCAAGAGTCAATGTATTTTATGAATTACCTATAGACGGTAAAAATTCATATAAAACAGATCCATTTGGTGCAGGAATTGGTGTTGATCTATTGTGGTAAAAGCCATAATAAATTTTTAAATTATAGGAGAATTAAATGAGACGAATAAGGATAATGCTGCTGGCACTATTATGTGTCGGCTTATCTTCCCCCTTGTTTGCAGTTGAGACTGTAAAAAAAACATCGACTGTAGATAATTTCACATCCAATATTACTGCAAAAGCTTTTGATCGCTATGTTGGAGAATTTTATACAGGCTTGGCAACAGACGATACAACAGATGTTAAGTATACCATATCCAAGGCCGGCAGAAGCGATACCACTTTTACAGGATTGGCTGGAACAACAGCAACCGCATGTCAAGTATTAAACGCACAAATGGCAATCGCAAGCACAGATGGAACAGCTGCAGCATGGGTTGGGTTTAAAAATAAAGATGACGCAACATCAGGTGCTCTTTCTGCGACATCTGCAACAGCAATATCAGCAACAACAGCAAAAACTGGTGCCAATCAAATAAAACTTACAGACGGAAATAATGCAACAAAAATATCTAAAATCGCAGGAGGTTATTATAACGGAACAGATATAGCCGGAGGTACAAATGCAAATACACCGGCAGGAGCATATTTTTTCACAAAAGTTCAGGCAACAAATGATATTTCAGCTTTAGGTGGAATTGAAGCATTTAGATTTGCAACAGCAACAACTTTTTATAGAATAGGAACAGGAACATTTGCAAGCCCTGAAAGCCCTAATGCATTAGCATATAACTTAACAATAGGACAAATCAATGGAGATGGTGCTCCGCTTAGAAAAGGTAGTAACCAAACAGCGCTTGCAAATGATGCAAATTCTTTTGTTGCAAATATGTACTGGAATTCAGAATTAAAAACATTATTTATAGCTTCAAATGTTTACACATTAGCTCAACCAGCCGCAGGAGCAAACAGAGACTTTTATGTTGCAATATCTAAAGTAACATTTAATAGTACAAATGACGCTCTAATGATAATTTCAGACGTAATACCTCATGATAAAAACGCTTTAAGTAATAGAGATACAACAATTTTTACATCTTCAAAAAACCCAAATACAAGCGCTGTGGGAACATTCAGTCCTAAATTACACAAAATTCGGACAATGAAAACAAGCACAAATCTTCATTATTTAATTGTAAATGGAAAAGTTGTTTCAACCGGTGCAACTACTACTGGAAATGAATTTTGGGCCTTAAGGTATAACCCAACAGCTGCCGCAACAATCACAGGAAACGATAATACAAAGGGTCAGATTATACCAAATAATTCATTAGGATTTACGCTCGAAAATCACTTTACATTAACAGATGCTGCGGGTGTAACAACTAAAGGATTGGATGGAGGAAATACAGGTTCACTACAAGTTGGTGGACAAACCGCTCCATGGCAACCAGCATATACAGCTAATGATATGGAAGTTGTTGGTGATACGGTTTATGTATCTATGTCCGGATCTGTAAGAGATGCAAATAATGATCCTGGTGTCTGGGCATCAACCGCCATGTTTGATAAAGATGGTGTAATTATCGGTTGGACGGCATGGGAAAGAGTAATGCCTGCATTAGGCGGCATAACAACATATGAAGATAAAGCTCACTTCTTTTCTGTTGATGCTAAAAATAATAAATTGTGGGCAGTTATTCCTGGTGCTGCAGATGATGCTAAAAAAGTTGTTCGTATGAAATGGGCGGATGGAGTAGCCACAGCATTCACGGATAATTCGTTGGTAGACTCTTTATATAAAAAATTTAGAGCGTTAACATATAAAAATTGCATATGCGTACTTGATATTCCAAAAAGCACTCCTGGTATATATGGTACATCAACAAGTGCCGCATCATTGGCACTATTTGGTGGATATGAAAAAGTATACTTTGCAAGAACTCAATATCTTTCAGGAGGAATTATTATTCCTACTGCAATAAATGGTTTTGCAGACGGAGCTAACTTTTTAGAAACACCTCTTCCTTCCGGTGCTGCAACAGTAAGGTGCCTAGGCTATTCACGTCGTGTAGCTAATGAAAATTCATCATACTTTTTTGCCGGAACAGACAAAGGTCTTTGGGCATATTGCCATCCTACAACATTTGCAGGTTTCAACGGTAGTACAGGTTTAACAACTTTAGCAGCAGCTCCATTTACAGATGATCCTAACTCATTTGCCTGGAAACAACTCTTTGCATCTGACATAAAAGGTGCTGTAACGGCCATAGATGCTGATGGAACATATGTTTATGTTGTAGAACAAGACCTAACAACAGTTGGTGGATTTACATCAAAACTATGGAGATTGCCTCTTGGAATAGTTGCAACATCAATGACACCAGTATTAATTGCTCAATCCGGTTTGGATGAAATTCCAGCCAACACAATTTTTACAGGCTTCAAATTTATCACAGATGCTCAAGGTGTAAGAGATATAGATGCAAGCGGAAAATCAGCTCATCGCGGTATCATATCAACCAATCTAGGTTTGATACAATCCAGCGAAGCATTAGCTAACTTAACAACAGCAGGTAACAATGCACCGAACACATGGATTGCCGTAAGCTCAAGTAGAGCATACAGATCTTTATACTCGCCAAAACGAGTACCGGCAACACCTGCATCTAATGATGGTGCATGTCACAAAGTATTTGCAAATGCCTTTTATGATGCAGAAAATAATTGGTATCAAAATAGTTCATATCACCAATTCGGTTCAAACGTAACAATGAACGACACCGGTGAAAATACCAGAAATGCCAGTGGCTACATAAATTATACAAACAGAGATATGGCAACCGGAACCAGCAGAAAAAATTATGTAGACAGATCCATGAACTTCTGGACAGACGGCGGACGTCGCTTCTACACAAGATTTAACGCATCCGAATGGGTAGCAGATAAAACAAAACCAAATATGCTTGAATCTTTACCATTTGATGCTCAACAATGGAATATGAGCACACCATACAAAACATCTGATGTTGAAACAGAAAATATATACTGGATAGAAAATATTTCAGGTCTTGGAATAATTCTTGCCGGTACAGGCAATGGTGTAATTGCATTAGAGTAATTCTTTACGTAGGGGACTTTGTTTGAAAGTCCCCTACAACCCCTGCAAATCTAGGGTTCCCCTAGAAACCCCTAACGACTAAACTCACATCGCCCACCTTCAGTGGGACAATTGTTCGGTTAGTCTAATAAAGATTTCAAATTTTAATCATGTAATTTTAACATGGACTCGAAGTTGGAATCTGTAAAAATTTTAACCCAATAACTCTTTTACAAACTCTTTTGAATCAAAAGTTTTTATATCAGCTAAATCTTCGCCAAAAGTAATATAAACAATTGGCAAATCAAGTTGAGATACAATTGAAAAAACAATTCCTCCTTTTCCGGTACCGTCAAATTTGGTCAAAACTATTCCATCAAGTTTTGTAACTTCTTTAAACACTTTTACTTGTTCAAATGAATTTTGCCCAAGCATTGCATCAACAGTAATAAAACTTGATATTGTTTTTTGGTGATTTTCACCTAAAGCTTTTGAAATAACTCTATAAATTTTTTCTAGCTCTTTTAAAAGATTAACTTTAGTTTGCAATCTACCTGCAGTATCTATAATTATATGATCATAATTGTCTTTTTTAAATTTTATAAGAGCATCAAATATTACAGCTGACGGATCTGAAGAATTTGTTGGCACAAAAATTTGAACACCAATTTTTTTTGCCCAATTTTCAAGTTGTTCAACCGCTGCAGCTCTAAAAGTATCTGCTGCAACAAGTAAAACTTTTTTGCCTTCATTTTTAAATTTATTTGCAATCTTTGCTGCAAAAGTTGTCTTACCGGTGCCGTTAATACCAACCAACAGTAAAATTTCAGGGTTTGTATTAATTACACTTTTTTCTTGCAATAAATTAATTAAAATAGCTTCAAGCTCAGATTTTACTAAATTCATATCACTAATATTTTTACTTTTTATATTTTCTTTTAGTTTATTAATAATAAAATCTGTGGTCTTTACTCCCGTATCGGCAGATATAAGCAAAATCTTAAGTTCTTCTAAAAATTTTTCATCAGGTTTGTTGTTTGAAAAAATAGAGGTTATTTTTGACGTAAATTCGCTATAAACTTTTTTAATCTTGTCTTTTATAAATTTAAACATTATATTTCCCAAATAACTGTATAAATTAACTGTAAAACTAAACTTAATACATAATATATTACATATCAAATTATACAAATTACAAAGGGTAAAGCATGAAACTAATAGTAACTATTTTAATTGTAGCAGCAACTATAAGTTCAAATATTAATGCAGGAAAAGAATCAACTCTTGCGTTGCCAAAAAGACCTGCCAGTCTACCTGTAAAAATATATGAAAACAAATTTAATCCAGAAAAAAATAATTTAAACAAATTTTTAAAAAAGCGATATGAAAAATTAGAAGAATTAGAGAAAGCACTTGAAAAAAAAGATTAAATTAAAAACAAAGGGGAATATGTGAAAGTAAATAATTTTATACGATCTATAGTAATAATGGCAATATTAAACCCAATTACTGGCTATTTTGCGGGTGTAAATATGCCCGGAATTACAAGAATAAAAAATAAAATAGAACAAAATGTTAATAATATAACCAAACTTACAAAAGAAAATTTCAAAAAATTTGTTACAAAAGCAGATGGTTATAAATATACAAAAGAAAATATTCTAGCCAATTTATTAACTCCCAAAAAAATATTTATCGATGAGATGAATAGTAAAATAAAAACGCTTGTTTGGGCCACTGATCAATTTGTAGTTAACAAAATTAATAATAAAGAAATAAAAATTATAGAATATTTAAACCAAAAAGCTTGTTCCATGCACACGAGTAGTCTTCTTTCTCCAATACTACTTATAAGTAATGATCTTAGTGAAGAACTAAAAGTAATAGATCAGTATATTATAGAAATTCAAGCATTTATGGAAGAGGAAAAAAAGGTAACTTTTAAAGTTCAATTTGATGCTTCAAATCAAGATTTAAATAGTTATTTGAATAAAATGCTCGAACTTAAAAATAATATTTTTGTAATTGCTAGTTATCTAAATAGTTTACTTACAATTAAAAGTTAAAAGCAATCACCGTGAATTATAATTTAATAAATTTCTTAAATAATTTAAAAAACAATCTTACACCGGCCTGCAGCTCATCACAAGAAGCTGAACAACAAGCTTATTGGATACTTGAAGAAATAACACAAAAAAATAAACTAAAATTATTATTAGAAGATATGATTACTTTAAACAAAGAACAAATAGAAACAATTGATAACTGGGTTGAGCAAAGAGTAAAAAACAGAAAGCCATTACAATATATTTTTGGCTATGTAAACTTTCTAGATCTCAAAATTTTGGTTGAGCCACCAATATTAATTCCACGACCAGAGACTGAAGAATGGTTAGATTTTGTATTGAAAAATTTACAAAAAATAAACCATGAAAAAATAAAAATTTTAGATATTGGAACAGGAAGCGGTTGCATTGCGCTTTCATTAGCCAAAAACTTGCCAAATTCAGAAATTACAGGAATTGATATAAATCAGGCAGCAATAAATTTGGCAAATAAAAACAAAAAATTAAATAATATTAAAAACGCAAATTTTATAGTTTCTGATTTTTATGAAAATTTAGAAAATCAAAAATTTGATATAATAGTCAGCAATCCACCATATATTTGTGAAAATGAATGGGAGCGTTTAGATAAAACCGTAAAAGATTGGGAAGATAAAAAAGCGCTTGTAGCAAACAACGATTGCTTACATGCTTATAAAATTATAATAAATCATGCAAAAAATCACTTATTACAATCTGAAATGTTAGAAAAAAATGGTATAAATAACATGTATTTAGAAATAGGTAAGGGGCAGGAATTAGACATAAAAATACTACTAGAAACAAATGGCTTTAAAAACATAACTTTTTATAAAGATTTGCAAGGAATAATTCGGCTAATTCACGCAATTTCGCATTAAAATACGCAAAAATGGCTTTAAATCACACATTATAACACTTAAAGCTTCACTTGATTGACATGGAAGGTAAAATTTAATAGATTATTTGTATCAGAAAGCTAAAAATTAGACAGTAAGAGGATTAATTTATGAAACATAGTTTTTTAAAAACAACCTGTGCGCTAATCGTAGCAGCGATAATTTATCAATCTCCCGTGACGAGTGCCGCTTTTCAAAATTCTCGTTTTAATATAACTGATAATGCAATATCAACAGTTAATAATAAGATAAAAAACCATGATGACTTATATAAAGCCTCAATTACATATGGCATTGGAAATAACGAAATTTCTATAAAAACAAGAATTCATCATACCGGCTATAGAAAAAAACCTGATTTTTATGAAGAAAAATTACATACAAATACATCTTTAATAAATGCAAAAGAAATTGTCTTTGTTTATAATAAAAAAGATCCATTTCATATAAGTCAAACTATTAAAGGTTCTAAAAAGAACGTTAAAATAGCCTTAAGCGATACTTACAAAAAAATATTTAGTATCTAAATACGTTTAATGTCTATATAATTTTATTCATATAAGTTTTCTATATAAAAAAAAGGGCTTTACTTTGGAAACAGAAAATAAAAAGTGGTCAAAAAGTATTTTCACTACAATTAAAAATATTTTTATAATTATAATTTTATTACAATTTGTTCCCAGTGCGATTTCAAATATCAAAAAATATTATAATAAAGCAGTTACACCAACAACTTATGTTGGAAAACTTAACATAAAAGGCGTTATAAGCGATTCGACTTTTTATGTTAAAAAAATCAAAAGTTTTTTAAAGGATCCTGAAATTAAAGCTTTACTTGTAAAAATAGAATGTCCGGGAGGAACTCCGGGCTCAAGCCAAGCAATATATGAAGAATTAAAAAAATTTAAAAAAGAAAAGCCGGTTGTAGTTTTAGTTGAAAATCTTTGTGCATCGGGTGCATATTATGTTGCAAGTGCCGCCGATCAAATTATATCACCGGCAAGTGCCCTGATTGGTAGTATTGGCGTATACCTTCAAGTTCCTAATGTAAAAGAACTTTTGGATAAATGGAATATTAAATTTAAATTTATTCAAAGTGGAAAATTCAAAACTACAGGTAATCCTTTAAAAGAATTAACCGGTGAAGAAGAAAGTTATTTACAAGAATTAGCCGATCAAAATTACACACAATTTGTTGCTGATGTTGCAAATTCAAGAAATTTAGATGCTAAAAATAGTAATATCTGGGCTAATGGACAGATATTTATAGCAACCAAAGCCAAAGAACTAAAATTAATAGATAAAATAGGAACGTTGACTGATGCTGAAAATGCTATTAAAGAATTAGCCAAGATAGATACTGAAATTAAATTTATAACGCCAAAACGTCAAACAGGTTTAATAAGAATGTTTACAGCAGATGATGAAAACGGTGATGACGATTCTGATTTTGCATCAAAATCCGCAAATTTTCTACATGCAGTTTATTCAAATTTGATGAATAAACAAAATAACTTAATATCGTAGTAATATTAAATATCGCCCAGTGCGCCTGCGCTGGGCAATATAAACAAAATAGATCTTTTTTAAAATTCTTGTTCTCTATTTTCTGTAATCATTAAAGCAGGTTTTTCTCCGTCAATATTCAAATTTTTAATCTTTTGATAAAGCGTGCTCCTACTAATTCCTAAAACCTGCGCCGCTCTAAAATAATTGTAATTCACCTCTTCTAAAACAACTTCAATTACATATTTTTCTACTTCTTCAACTATTAATGGATAAATATTACCTTTTTCATATTTAGAAATACCAAAAACCATCTTTTTCACATCGCGTTTTAGTAAATCATACAACGATACAGACATAAATCCCCTCTTTTTATATGTTGATTAACAACTAAAATGATTTAGATAAAAAAGATCCATAAAACAAAAAGTAGATCCTGTTTTTACCCTGAAGTCATTAGTGTAAAGGAAATCATGATAGTTTGACAATACATTTGGTAAATTTTTTTTCCATTCACCTTTTAAAAATGAATATGGCAAACCGAAGCTTAAAGATCGTGCAGTAGCATAGTCATTTTTATTTAAAAAATTAACAACAAAATATGCTCTGTAGATTTTATCAGCCCAAAAAGATATCCAAAACATTTCAGGATACTCGTTATATATTTGTGTCCATATTTTAAAAAATTCATTTTGCTTTTTTTCGAAAAAATATGTTGCCAACAAATTCAACGACGGCAAACCATTATTCAATACAGAAAAAATATATTCTATTACATCTGCTTCTTTATCTACTCTTATTAAATCAATATAATTTATTAACATTATAATCTGATCAAGAGTAAAATTTTTATTCAATCCTGAATATATTTTTTTTATTATTGATAACTTTTGTGATGATATTTTTATTTCTAAAATCTCTGTAATTTTTACGAAATCTTCAAATCTTATTTCACCGTCTATTTCTACAAAAATAAATTTATTATTATCTGTAGATTTAAACACTTTTTCTTTATTCAAATAAAAAGATATATAGTGCGGTGATTTATAATTTAACAAATATTCAATATCTTTAAATGAACTGGCATCAGAAAGCCAATAAAAATATTTTTCTCCCAAAAAAGTTTGGGTTAAACTCGTCTGAATCTCATTTTTATCTGCAGATTCAATTATCAAATTTTTATATTTTGCCGGCAAATATTTTTTATTTTCAAAAAAATAAAATAATCTTTGAAAAAACAAAAATTGATAATCAAACCCTAAAAAACATATGTTTTTTTCTTGCAAAATATTTGCAGATTTGATTTCATTTAAAAAATCTAAAATTTTCATATTTTATGTCCTAATAATAAGACATCTTGACATAACAATAGTTATTTTTCAAATAAATATTTTCTAAAATAGCGCTCTATTTTTATTGCCAAATAAGATATAAGCTGCCTATATTCATAATCAAAATAACTTGAACTATTTAAAGGATCATCAGGAATTGAAACCAAACGTGAAAGTTCAAATTTCTTTTTTTTAATCAATATATTTTGTAAGTTGAACAGCTCACATATAACTATTAAATTGACTCTTACATTATAAACCAATAAATCTTTTGAAATAAAATTTTCGATCGGCGATAAAGTTTTAATTTTTATATTCAAATTAAATGCATGCTCTTTATCTGTTGCAATTCTATATCCCAATCTAAGATATTGTTTAAATACACTTTCATATAATATTGGAGAAATATTTTCGAATGCAAGACTATTTTGAGCCATTGAAATAAAAATAGGCTTATTAATTTTCTTAGTTACAATATTTTTTGAAAAATTTTTATAAGCACAAGAAGGTAATAAAATAATCAAAAGTATAAAAAATAAAAATCGCTTAAACATGTTAAATATTATTTAATCTATTGGCAATACTAAATAACGGTATTTTATTTTCTTTCAAATTTTGATTTAAATTATTTTTTACCAATTCTTTAATTTGAATATCTTTATCGATTGAATCAAAAACCTGCTGAATGCCGGATAGTGCAACTTTTTTTAACTCTTCAAACATTTCTAAAGAGAGTGGCTCTTTTTCCGCAGTACCTTGAATTTCAATTAATTTTAGAGATCTGGTTACAACAAAATTAAAATCGGTACTTGCATTACTGTCTAATGCATAATCCAAATCCAAGTGAATTTTATCATTTACCACACCTACAGAAATAGCTGCAATATCTTCTTTTAAAAAATTTTTTGAAATTTTGCCTGAATTTATCCAACGTGATTGTGCAATTTTTAATGCCAAACTTGCGGCTGTTATAGCCGCAACCCTAGTTCCACCATCTGCAGATAAAACATCACAATCAATCCAAACTGTTTTATCCGGAAATGCACAAACATCAACCACCGATCTTAATGATCTTCCAATAAGTCTTGAAATTTCAACGCTACGTGAATTTTTATTTTGTTGAGATGATTCTCTGGCCACACGCTTTTGTGGAGCGCAAGGAAGCATAGAATATTCAGCAGAAAGCCATCCCTGTTTTTGCCCTTTTAAAAAAGTAGGAACACCATCTTGCAATGTAACACTTACAAGAATTTTTGTGTTACCTTGCATCAACAAAACTGAGGCATCCGCATTGCCAAATACATCATATTGTAAAACAATCGGACGAACCATATCATTGGCTCGTCCGACGAAACTATTGTTTAAATTCATAAAAACTACTTATCAGATTTTTTAAATTCAGGAGCAAATAAAGAAATTCTACCGGAATCTCTATCATAGTTTAAAACTTTTACTCTTAAACTATCTCCAACTTTATATTTTTCCAAAATATTTTTTTGCAAATTTTTATCTATGTTGGAAATATGTAATAATCCGTCTTTTCCAGGAACAATTTCAACAAAAATTCCAAAATCGGTAAATCTTCTTATTATTCCATCATGGAAAGAACCTACTTCAAGATCTCCTGCCAAAATTTGAACCCAATCTTGAGCACGTTTTGCACCGGATCCACTTCTTGAGTAAATCATAACGGTACCATCATCCTGAATATCTATTTCAGACTCTGTTTGAGCAATTATGTCTTTAATAATTTTTCCGGCAGGCCCGATAATTGCACCAATTTTATCTACAGGAACTTTAAATGTAGTAACTCTAGGAGCTAACAATGAAAGTTCTTTTCTTGGGGCTTCCAATACAGCACTCATTTTATTCAAAATGAAAAGTCTTCCGTCCTTAGCTTGAGATAAAGCCGTAGTTAAAACTTCCTTTGTTAAACCGGATTTGGCCTTTATATCCATTTGTATTGCCATAATTCCGTCTTTAGTTCCGGTAACTTTAAAATCCATTAATCCAAAAGCATCTTCCATACCTAAAATATCACTTAAAACATGGAATTTACCTTTACTGTCTTTTATAAGACCCATTGCTATACCGCTAACAGAATCTTTTACAGGAACACCGGCATCCAATAAACCCATATTTGTAGCACAAACTGTTGCCATAGAAGATGAACCGTTTGATTCCAAAACATCGGAGACAGCTCTGATTGTATATGGGAAAATATCAAGTTCAGGCAATACATTTGTAAAAGATTTTTCAGCTAAATATCCATGACCAATTTCTCGTCGTCCTACACCACGAATAGGTTTAACTTCACCGGTAGCATATGGAGGGAAATTATAATGAAGCATAAACTTCTTTTCTATAATTCCACCGGCCAAATGCTCTATTTTTTGAGCATCTTGAGCGGTTCCGAGAGTAATACTTGCCAAAGCTTGAGTCTGACCACGTGTAAATAAAGCCGATCCATGAGCACATGGAAGATTAGAGACTTCAACATCAATTGATCTTATTTCCGTTAATTTTCGACCATCAACTCTATGTCCTTTTTCAGCAATCATATCAGGAAGATCTTCTTTTAATAAAGAATCAAATATATAAACAAGTACTGATTCTGAAATCTTTTCTTCTTTTAAGCTTTCACTAAAATTTTCTATCAAATCTTTTTGCAATTTTGCCATAACTGCATCACGTTCCTTTTTGCTTTCAACAAAAAGAACTTTTGAAAATCCGGGTTTGTAAAAATCGCCTATGGCTTTCTTCCAATATGCAAAATCTATAGCTGGAACAATTTCGTTATCAATAATGGCTAATTCTTTTTTGATATTATGCTGCCACTTAATTTGCTCTTTTATAAGTTCATGTGCATTAAACATTAAATCAATAAATTCAGATTCCGGTAAATTATTTGCATAACCTTCAACCATACAAATACCATCTTGCGTTCCGGCAATTACTATATGAGAATTCGAAGATAATAAATCTTTATATGAACTATTGAATTTCCATTCACCATTTAATTTGCAAGCTTGAACAGCACCAATAGGGCCCATAAATGGAATATTTGGCGCTAAAAACAAAGCTAATGAAGAGCCAATTATGGACAATACGTCAGTTGGAAATTCTCCATCATACGAAAAAACAGTAGATAATAATTGTACTTCATTAAAATATGTTGTCGGAAACAATGGACGAATAGGTCTATCAATAAGACGAGATATTAAAACCTCATGATCAGATAACTTACCTTCTCTTTTTATAAAACCTCCCGGAATTTTTCCGGAAGCTGCAGTTTTTTCTCTGTATTCAACGGTTAATGGGAAAAAACCCATAAAATCTTTTACATTATTATCTGCTACTGCTGTAGACAGAACAACATTATTTCCAGCCTTTATCCAAACAGAGCCATCAGCTTGTTTGGCATATTTTCCAATCTCTACTTCTAATCCAGCAGACTCTAACTTAAAAATTTTTTGCATCTTTTTTTTACCTTTACAAAAATAGCTTATGCTTGAACTTCTTTTAATTTTGAAACAAGCTGATTATAAGCTACCTTGTCTGTTCTTTCCAAATATTTTAAAAATGTTTTTCTTTTTCCAACCAATTTCAATAAACCCAACTTAGAATGCATATCTTTTGGATTTTTTTTCAAATGCTGTGCAATTTGATCAATTCTTTCTGTAATAAGAGCTATTTGAACTTGAGATGATCCTGTATCGTTTGAAGATACCTTATATTTATTTATAACATCTTGTTTTAATTGTTTATTTAACATTGATTAAATACTCCGAATAGAAAAACGCCTACTAACTATAACTTTTTATGAAAATTTTATGGTAGGCGCGAACGGATTCGAACCGATGACCCTTGCTACGTCAAAGCAATGCTCTACCAACTGAGCTACGCGCCTACACAAACCTATTTATTCCAATGAAATACTTTCCAAACTTACTTCAAGCTCTTCTTCTTCTTGAGCTCTCTTTTCAAATTCAGAAACGTCTTCACCTATATATTTTTTCTTAAAGGATGAAACACCAGTTCCAGCTGGTATAAGTCTACCAATTAGAACGTTTTCTTTCAAGCCATAAAGATTATCTACCTGTCCCACAACAGATGCTTCCGTTAATACCCTGGTTGTTTCCTGGAATGATGCAGCAGACAAGAAGCTTTCAGTGCCCAAAGATGCTTTTGTTATACCCATCAAAATAGGTTTTGCAACTGCAATCTTTTTACCATCTTTTGCAATAAGATTATTAATTTCTTGCAATTGACGTTTGTCAACTCTTTCCCCAACAGCAAAGTTGGTATCTCCGGAATCAACAATGACAACTTTTCTAAGCATCTGTCTTGCTATAAGCTCAATGTGTTTATCATGAATTTCAACACCTTGAAGTCTATATATCTCTTGAATTTCTTTAACTAAGTAGCTCTGCAATTCGTCAGGTCCTAATATTCTTAAAATATCATGCACATTAGGTATTCCGGATGTTAATGCGTCACCTGCATGAACATTTTCGCCATCTTCAACATTTAAATGTTTATTTCTAGGTACATTATATTCAAAAATTTCACCATCATCTGTTGTAACGGTTATTCTTCTCTGTCCTCTGTGTAATCCGCCAAATTTAACAATACCATCAACATCACTTAATACGGCAGTATCTTTTGCCACTCTTGCTTCGAATAATTCTGCTACTCTTGGCAAACCACCTGTTATGTCTTTAGTTTTCTTTTCTTCTCTTGGTAATTTCGCAATAACGTCACCTTCTACAACAACATGCCCGTCTTCTATCAATAATGTGGCATTTGTTGGTAAGTAATAACGAGCGATTTCTTCTCTTGAAGGATCAAGAACTACAACAGACGGCTGACGTTTTTCGTCTCGTCTCTCAAGAATAACTCTACTTGACTGACCGGTAGCTTCATTATACTGAACTTGATAAGTAACATTTTCAATAATATCTGAATATTCAATAGTTCCTGATTTATCAGTCATTATTACTTTTTCAAGATCCCATTCGGCTAATTTTTGATCTTTTTTGATGATTTCATTATCCGAAACGAATAAACGAGTTCCATATTCTATATTAAACTCTTCCAACTCTCTTCCATCATCAGAAAGAATCGCCAATCGACCCCTACGATTCATTACAACAAATTCATTTTTTCTATTTTTTATAGTAAAAATTTCTTTAAATTTAATTTTTCCTGCAAATTTTGATCTGTAATAATTTTGTTCAACAAGACCACTAGCTGTACCACCAATATGGAATGTTCTCATTGTAAGCTGTGTTCCAGGTTCACCGATAGATTGTGCTGCAATAATACCAACAGCAAGACCAACATCAACCAATTTCTGAGTTGATAAATCCATACCATAACATTTAGCACAAACTCCGCGTTTTGCCTGACATGTCATTGTAGATCTAACTGCTATATTCGAAACAGCAGAATCAGCTATTCTTTCTACAGAATCACTATCAATTAACTCGCCTTGGCTTACAACCAATTTACCGCTAACAGGATCCATTACATCTTCGGCAGCAATTCTTCCAAAAGCACGTTCTTCAAGAGGTTCTATTATTTCACCGGATTCTTTAATATCTGAAAGAACAACATAACCTAATGAATTACAATCGCTAAGCGTTACAACAACATCTTGAGCAACATCGATTAAACGTCTTGTCAAATAACCTGAGTTTGCCGTTTTTAATGCTGTATCCGCAAGACCCTTTCGAGCACCGTGAGTAGAAATAAAATATTCAAACACATTTAAGCCTTCTTTAAAGTTGGCTATAACGGGAGTTTCTAATATTTCACCTGATGGTTTAGCCATCAAACCTCTCATTGCAGCAAGCTGTCTTATCTGCTGTCTTGAACCTCTAGCTCCGGAATCTAACATCATAAATATTGGATTGAACGGTGTACGTTCTCCGGATTGATTCAAAAATGCTTGATTGTCTGTTTTTTCTAAAGCATTCAACATTTCAACAGTAACAGCCTCAGTTGCTTTTGCCCAAATTTGTATAACTTTATTGGATCGTTCTTTATTTGTAATAGCACCATCTTTATAAAGTTGTTCTATTTTTTCAACTTCTTTTTTAGCCAAATCAACTATTTCTTTTTTAGCTTCAGGAATAACCATGTTGTCTATATTTAATGATATTCCACCAAATGTAGCTTGCGAGAATCCTAATGCTTTTATTTTGTCTAGAGTTACTGCAGTTTTTTCTTGGCCAAAAAATCTAAATAATCTTGAAACAAGCTTTGCTAAATCTTTTTTCTTTACAGCTTTATTGATCCATTCAAAGTCAGCGCCCTCAGGTAAAGCTGAATAAAGTAAAGTTCGACCGACAGTTGTATCAATTAAATTGCCTGAACTTAATCTTAATTTTATTGGAGCTTGAATATCAACTTTTTCATGCTGATGTGCAAATATAACTTCTTGTATACTTGAAAAAACAAGACCTTCACCTTTTACATTTTTTCTTGCTTTAGTCATATAATAAAGACCTAAAACCATATCCTGTGAAGGTGTTGCTAATGGCCTTCCACTTGCAGGAGATAAAAGATTTTTAGAAGAAAGCATTAATGCATCTGCTTCTTTTCTTGATTTTTCACTCAACAATACGTGTACTGCCATTTGGTCACCATCAAAGTCTGCGTTAAATGCAGCGCAAACTAAAGGATGGATCTTAATAGCCTTACCCTCAACCAATATAGGATAAAAAGCTTGAATACCAAGTCTATGTAACGTTGGGGCTCGATTCAATAACACAGGTAAGCCTTTAACAACAGCTTCTAATGCTTCCCATGCCTCATCTGTCATATTTTCAACCATACGTTTTGCAACTCTTAAGTTTGGAGCAAGTTCTCTTCTTTGCAATTCTACATAAACAAATGGTTTAAATAATTCTAACGCCATAAGTTTTGGCAATCCACATTGATGAATTTGTAATTCCGGTTCAACTACAATTACTGATCTACCGGAATAGTCAACACGTTTACCAAGCAAATTTTGTCTAAATCGACCTTGCTTACCTCTAAGCATTTCACTTAAAGATTTCAATGGACGTTTATTAGAGCCTCTAACCGGTTGACCTCTTCTACCATTATCGATAAGAGCATCAACAGATTCTTGCAACATTCTTTTTTCATTTTTAATAATTACATCAGGAGCCTGAAGTTCTATTAAACGTTTTAATCTTATATTTCTGTTTAAAACTCTTCTATACAAATCATTTAAATCAGAACTAGCAAAACGTCCACCTTCCAATGGAACCAATGGTCTCAAATCCGGTGGAATTACAGGCAATTCTTCAAGAATTATCCATTCAGGTCTTTGATTTGATGCTAGCATTCCGGATAAAATTTTATATCTTTTTGCTAATTTACTTTTTTGTGTTAATGAAACTGTGCTGGATAACTCTTCATCCATTCTTCTAACTTCAAATGAAAGATCCATTAAAGAAAGAATTTGTCTAATTGCCTCAGCACCCATTTCAGCTCTGAATGATAAATCCTGAACATTTGCTGAAACATAATCTTCATATTCTTGTGCAGATAATAATGTTTTTGATGCATATGGCGAAGAACCTTGATTTATAACCATATAGCTATCAAAATATATTACACGTTCAAGATCACGAACAGTCATATTAAGAATTAAACTTAAATAACTCGGAATTCCTTTTAAAAACCAAATATGACATACAGGAGAAACCAAATGGATATGCCCCATTCGTTCTCTTCTGACTTTCGCTTGAATAACTTCAACACCGCACTTTTCACAAGTAATACCGCGATGTTTCATTCTTTTGTACTTACCGCAATTACATTCCCAATCTTTTACGGGACCAAATATGCGAGCACAAAATAAACCGTCACGTTCCGGTTTTAAAGTTCTATAGTTAATAGTTTCTATTTTTTTTACTTCACCATAAGAAAGCGAGCGAATCTTTTCAGGAGAAGCTAAACCAACCTTCATTGCATTAAACTGAGATGGATTAATATATTCTCTAAAGCGCTCAAGTATTCTATTATTCACTGACTTGCTCCTTGCTTGCTTTAAATAGATCTACTTGTAAACCTAAACTTTGCAATTCTTTTACTAACACATTAAATGACTCTGGAATACCTGGTACAGGTACATCATCACCTCGAACTATTGCTTCATAAGCCTTTATACGACCATTAACATCGTCTGACTTAACCGTCAACATTTCTTGTAATGTATATGCAGCACCATAAGCATACAATGCCCAAACTTCCATCTCACCAAGTCTCTGTCCACCAAATTGAGCTTTACCACCCAAAGGCTGTTGCGTAATTAATGAGTAAGGTCCAACAGATCTTGCGTGAAGTTTATCATCAGCCAAGTGATTTAATTTCATCATATAAATATAACCAACGGTTACAGGCTGATCGAAACGCAGTCCGGTTTTACCATCAAACAATGTATATGCTCCATTAGCCGACATTCCAAGATCTTTTAATAATGGAACAATTATATTTTGATAACTAGCTCCGTCAAATATCGGTGTCTTAAATGCTAAACCATTTTTAACCGTTTTATCCGCAAGCTCTTTAACAGCATCTTGGCCTTGACTCTTTTCAATAGAATCAACTAATTCATCCGAATATAATTCGGCAAGCTGTTTTTTAAGTTCTTTATAACTAAGTTCATTAATATTTTTAGCCAAATTTGCAGATATTTTTTTACCTGCAAAACCAAGTATTGTCTCTAAAATCTGGCCAACGTTCATACGACCGGGAACACCAAGCGGATTTAAAACTATATCAACAGATGTTCCATCATCCATAAATGGCATGTCTTCAATATTAACAATCTGTGATACCACACCTTTATTTCCATGTCGTCCGGCCATTTTATCACCAACGGATACATGTCTTTTTGCAGCTACATAAACTTTTACCATCTTCAATACGCCTGATGGCAAATCATCACCTTTTCTTAATCTTGAGAACATATCTGCTTTTATAGACGTTAATACTTGGATCTGATCGCTCAACATTATTGAAAAATCTTTAATCTTGGAATCAATATTTTTATTACCCGATTCCAAAGTTAATAACATATCAACATCTAAATTTTCTAATTTTGCAACAGAATATTTTGTATCCTGTATTTTTACATTAGAAATAGAATTTTCTGAAAGCAACGTCTTGATTTTGTTTTTTACACCTTTTTGAAGAATAGAAATTCTTGAAGCATAATCATCTTCAATAATTTCTGTTTGTTTTTGTACAAAATCTTTATAACGTTTATCTTTTCTTATTCCACTTTTTGAAAATACTTTTACATCAAGAACTGTTGCTTCTACTCCAGGTGGAACTCTTAAAGATGTATCTCGAACTTCTCTTGATTTTTCACCAAAAATTGCTCTTAATAATTTTTCTTCAGGAGAAACTTGTATATCACCTTTTAATGTGACTTTACCAACTAAAATATCCCCAGGTTTTACTCTTGTTCCAATTCGTACGATTCCATCTTCATCCAACGCTGCAAGATCTTTTTCTCCAACGTTTGGAATATCTCGAGTTATTTCTTCGGCGCCCAACTTGGTATCTCTGGCTTCTACTATAAATTCTTCAACGTGTACTGATGTAAATACGTCATCACTTACCAAACGTTTACTCAAAACTATAGCATCTTCAAAGTTATATCCGCGCCAAGGCATAAATGCTACCAAAACGTTGCTACCCAAAGATAAATCACCATCCAAAGTCGCCGCACCATTTGCAATCACATCACCTTTTTCAATTTTATCACCAACGCGAACAACAGGCGTATAATGAATCCATGTACTATGAGATGATCTTGCGAATTTTTTCAATTTATAAACATCAACAGGTCTTGAAAACCATCTTTTTTCACTTTTAGTTGTATCAAAAAGACCTATTTCTATTTTTTCACCTGAAACATATTCAACGACACCGGAACGTTGCGCTAATAAAGCAATACCTTGAGTAGTTCCAATTTCATGTTCCATACCAGTTCCTACAAGCGGATACTGACATTTAACAAGCGGAACAGCTTGTCGTTGCATATTAGATCCCATCAATGCTCTATTTGCGTCGTCATGTTCTAAGAATGGAATTAATGCGGTTGCAACAGAAACTAACTGTTTTGGTGATGCATCCAAATAATTAACATTTTTTGATTCAGTTCTGAATATATTTTCATCATTACGAACAAGAAGCATATCTTCTTTAATTTTATTTTTACTATCAAGTTCAACTGATGCTTGAGCTATATTTTTTCCGGTTTCCAAATATGCATCTAAATATTTTATATCTTCAGATACAACGCCATCATTAACTTCTCTATATGGAGTTTCTATAAATCCAAGATCGTTAACACGAGCATAAGTAGAAAGAGATGAAATAAGACCTATGTTTTGTCCTTCAGGAGTTTCTATCGGACAAATTCTTCCATAATGCGAAGGATGAACGTCACGAACCTCAAAACTGGCTCTTTCTCTTGTCAAACCACCGGGCCCAAGAGCGGATAATCTACGCTTATGTGCCATCTCTGCTACAGGATTAGTTTGATCCATAAACTGCGATAATTGTCCTGTACCAAAAAATTCTCTAAATACAGCTGCAATTGGTTTAACATTTAATACATCATAAGGCATCATTGTTGCATAATTATCTTGTAATCTAAATCGCTCTTTTACTATTTTTTCAACTTTTGTTAAACCCGAATACAATTGAGATTGCAATAATTCACCGACTAATCTAACAGCTCTATTACCAAGGTGATCAATATCATCCAATATACCTTGGCCACTCTCTTTTAATCCGATCAAATATTTTATTGTAGCAACGATATCATCTTGAGTTAAATACGTAATTTCAGTATTGACATTTAAACCAAGTTTTCTATTTGTTCTAATACGACCAACAACGGTTAAATCATAAAATCTTGAATTAAAAAATAAATTATGAAAATATTCTTCCATAATTTTTAGAGATGGAACATCACCCGGGCGCAATTTTGTATAGATTTCTTTTAATGCATCTTCTTTTGAATTTACATGATCATGAGCAAATGTTACAGCTAATGTCGGTTGAACTAAAAGCCCTGAAGACTTTACAACTTTCAACTCAACAACACCGGAAAGATTTGAAACTTGATCAACCAATTCTTGAGTTAGAGCCATACCCTGCTGAGCTATAATTTCTCCGGAATTTTGATCTATCAAATCACCAGCCAAAATTTTATTAACAACGCTGCTTTTTCTGACTATTAACTCTTTTACGCCTTCTTTTTTTAACTTTTCTATTAAATTTTTATTAAATCTTTGTCCTACAACAAATTTTTCTTCTAATTTTTTAGATAATGCTCCGGAGGCAAGTCTTTGACCAATTAAATGATCCCCTATTTTATTATAGAAATCTCCAGATTTTGCATAAATAGTTTCAAAATCATAAAACATTGAAAGAATAGAATCTTTTGCAATCCCCATAGCTTGCAAAAATGTTGTTGCCAAAATTTTCTTTTTTTTATCTATTCGAACGTTTAATACATCATTGCTATCAAATTCAAAATCTATCCAAGAGCCTCTTGCCGGAATAATTCTTGCAATATGACAAGGCAAACCCTTAAAATCTTTTGTCTTTTTACTTAGCGTAAATATGGCACCTGGCGCTCTGTGCAACTGACTTACAACAACTCGATCAACACCATTAATAATAAATGTTCCATTGTTGCCTAATTTATAAGAACCTTCATCATCCTCAAATAAATCAACCATTATAGGAAGATCTGCAAAAAAGACTTCCTGTTCTTTTATGTCTTTTACAGATTTTTTAGAAGTTTTAGGATCAATATCCCAAGAAACGAGTTGCATTTTTAATTTTAACGGCATTGAATAAGTTTTACCGCTATATCTGGCCTCATCGGCAGTAATTTCATTTTTTACAAATACTCGAGCAGAACATTTTTTACAGACGGTATAACTGGCAGTATGTTTTCCACATTCAGGACAAACATCTTCATTTAATCGCCCGGATCCATTTTTTTTACAAGAAGAGCAACTCCACTTATACCTATTTTCTATACCTTTTACACTGCCGCAAGCACACTCCCAATCACCCAATTCATAACTTACATATTCTAGAGATATTTTATCAGTATTTTCAATTGGAAATGTATCTCGCAAAACTTTTTCCAATCCAATATTCTTGCGTTCAGATGGCAAAAAGTCCAACTGAGCAAAATCATTAAAAGATTTTGATTGTATTTCTATAAGATCAGGAAGTTGAACAACCTCTTTAATTTTCCCAAAAGATTTTCTAAAGACACCTTTACCTAAATGCACTTGAGCCATCCACAAACTCCTAAAGCGTAATTTTACCGCAACAAACCTTTTAAGTTTCCACCCACAAAATCGCAAAGCAAAAAGGCCGTTTTAAACGTTTCTACCCAAACACCAAATATATTTTAACATTTAAATAAAAACATTTAAAACGGTAATAAGTTAAAAATAAAATAAAAACAACTGTTTTTGTTGATTTTTATTTTACGATAGCTCTACTTTTGCGCCGGCAGCTTCTAAAGCTTCTTTGATTTTTTTAGCATCATCTTTAGATGCAGCTTCAGAAACAACCCCAGGAGCACCTTCAACTAAATCCTTGGCTTCTTTTAAATTCAAAGCAGTTACGGTTCTTAATGCTTTGATTACTTTAATTTTATCAGCACCAGAATCTTTTAATGTAACCTTAAATTCGGTCTTTTCTTCTGTAGGAGCTGCTGCTGCTACAGGAGCTGCTGCTGCTGCAACAGGCATAGCTGCAGAAACGCCAAACTTTTCTTCTAACGCTTTAACAAGCTCTGCAACTTCCAATAAAGACATGTTGCTTACTTGCTCAACTATTTGATTAATATTTGATGTAGCCATGAAGCCCTCACCTTTAAACTATAAAAAAACAATATTTAATTAATATTTACTATACAAAACAACCTTATACTTGTGCCTGATCCTTTTTGGCAACGACATTTAACAATCTTGCCAAGCTCGCTATTGGAGCCTGTAAAGTTCCTGCCAATATAGCCAAAAGAACCTCACGTGAAGGCAACGATGCCAAATATTTAATCTGTTCCTTTGACATAGATTTAGATTCAAAAAAACCTGAAACTATATCAAGCTGCTCATTATTAGTTGAAAAATCAACCAATACTTTTGCTACAGACGGAACATCTTTCTTAACAAAAACAAGACCTACCTGATTTTTGAATTCATCTTTAAATCCATCAATACCGGAAAGATCATGTGCTGCTAATTTCATTAAACGTGCTTTTGTAACTTTAAAAACACCATCAACATTGCGTAATTGAGTCTTTAAGCTCTGAATTTGCGCAACAGATAAACCCTTATATCCAACTAAAAATGATGCATTGGCCGCTTTTAATTGGTCGTTTATATTTTTTATAACTGATTCTTTTTGTTGACGATTCATTTTAATAAACCTCTTATGCTAAACCTAAACAACTTCATCAGGGTTTACAACAACACCAACACCCATTGTAGATGAAATAACAATTTTCTTTATAAACTTACCTTTTGAACTTGCCGGCTTTGCAGCTCTTATAGACTTTATCAAAGCTATAAGATTTTCTTCTAATTTATTCGCACCAAATGAAACTTTACCAAATGCAGCGTGAACCGCACCATTTTTATCGTTTCTAAATGATACACGACCTTTCTTCAAATCAGTAATTATAGCAGTTACATCATCAGTAACGGTTCCAACTTTTTTGTTAGGCAACAAACCTTTTGGTCCCAAAATTTTTGCTAATTTACCAATTTTTCCCATAAGATCTGTGGTTGCAACAGCAACATCAAATCCTATCCAGCCGCCTTCAATTTTTTCAATTAAATCTTCCAAACCGACAAAATCTGCGCCTGCTGCCTTTGCTTCCTGCTCTTTTTCTCCGGTTGCAAAAACTAAAACTCGCAAGCTCTTTCCGGTACCATGAGGTAAAAGCGCTGAGCCTCTAACTGTTTGTTCACCTTTAGATGCATCAATACCCAAAACAGTGCTCAGATTAACAGATTCATCAAATTTAGCAGATGCGTTTTTAACAACAAATTCAAGACCCTTTTTCAAGGTATCAATATTTGCCGAAACGAGTGCTTCTTGAGCTTTTTTAATTCTTTTGCCTGTTTTAATCATAAAAAATCCAATTTCAACTAATCAACATAAACATATAACAAATATAAGCAAAACTAATCCCTAATTTGTAGTCCCATACTTCTGGCACTACCTGCAACAACTTTTTTTGCCGCTTCCATATTAAAAGCATTCAAATCAGGCATTTTAATTTTTGCTATTTCTTCTATATCTGCCCAAGAAATTGTTCCAGCAACGTCTTTACTTGGATTGCTAGACCCTTTTTGTATTTTTGCTTTTTTTCGCAAAAGCTCAGATACCGGGGCTGTCTTTAAAACAAAATCAAATGTTTTATCAACATAGATAGTAATCATGACAGGAACAGTTTCTCCTTTGCGATTAGCAGTAGCTGCATTGAATTTTTTACAAAAATCCATAATAGCAACACCGTGCTGACCCAAACAAGATCCCACTGGAGGAGCTGGAGTTGCTGCGCCTGCAGGAATTTGAAGCTTCACATTTGCTTTAACTTTTTTTGCCATATTTAAAACCTAAATTTAAATTACCTTTTTACTTGATCAAAACCTAACTCAACAGGAGTTAGTCTTCCAAAAATACTTACCATTACTGTAAGCTTTCCACGTTCTTCATCAACCTTTTCAACGATACCAACAAAACCTGAGAAAGGTCCACTTGATATGTTAACCTCGCTGCCCTCCACAAAAGTAACTACTTCTTGAGCAACTGGTAACTGACCACTCATTTGAGCAAAAATTCGCTCAACTTCTTTATTGGAAAGCGGAACCGGCTTTTCACCGCCTAAAAAGCGTGTAACCCTAGGGTTTGAAGCGACAACCTTATAGGATTCACCGGTCATTTCTAGCTGTATTAGTAAATATCCAGGGAAAATTTTTTCTTTTTTATCTTGCTCTCCAGATATCAATGAAACTACCTGTCCTCTTGGAACCAATATTTCGCCAAATAAATCTTGAAGACCTTCTTCAATAATGCGCTTATCAAGATCGGCTTTAACAACCTCTTCAAAGCCTGTATATATTTGAACTACATACCAACGTTTCATAATAAATCCATCAATTCGAATCCAAATTACTATATTAAAGTAATTTTTCTTAACAATAAACTAAATAAAGCATCCATACCGCCAAGAATCAAAGCCGCAACTAGAGTCAGAATACAGACAATTATCACTGTCCCAATTAGATCATCCCGCCCCGGCCAAGTTATCTTATAAATTTCACCTTTAACTTCATGTAAAAAAGTCAAAATTTTACTCATTATATCCCTTAATTTATAAGATTTCAAACAGTTAGTGGCAGGCCAGGAAGGACTTGAACCCTCAACCTACGGATTTGGAGTCCGTCGCTCTACCAGTTGAGCTACTGACCCACTAAAAACTATTTAATCTCTTTATGCATATTATGTACACGACACTTAGAACAAAATTTCTTTAGATTTAATTTTTCAAATTTTCTTTTTTTTGAAACCATCTTACTGTAATTACGTTCTTTACACTCGGTACACTCTAAATGTATTATAGTTCTCGCTTTTGCCATAATCTTGCTCTTCTATTAAAAAACCAACATCCATTTAAC
Organism: Candidatus Dependentiae bacterium; assembly: GCA_018897535.1. Taxonomy (NCBI): domain Bacteria; species Candidatus Babelota bacterium. The sequence goes on along the minus strand of JAHIKO010000057.1, from coordinate 4,384 downwards.
TCTAAACTTCTAAACGCAAAAAACCAATTTATTCAAGGTGTATTAATTTTAAGTGGAGCCCGCGACCGGATTTGAACCGGTGACCTCTTCCTTACCAAGGAAGTGCTCTACCGACTGAGCTACGTGGGCAAATTCAAAATGGAGCTGGCAACTGGACTTGAACCAGCGACCTGCTGATTACAAATCAGCTGCTCTACCAACTGAGCTATGCCAGCAATAATTGGAGCGGGAAACGGGTCTCGAACCCGCAACCTACAGCTTGGAAGGCTGTCGCTCTAGCCAATTGAGCTACTCCCGCAATATTTTCAAATAAAAAAATCAAAACAATATTAATGTTTTGAAATTTACCCAGGTAAAACCCACTAAAATGGTGGGGAGAACAGGATTTGAACCTGTGAAGGCATAGCCAACGGATTTACAGTCCGTCCCCTTTGACCGCTCGGGAATCTCCCCATTAACTTTTAGTCGCAACATTAGAATAGATGTTTTGATAAAGATTTCAATCTTTTTTTAATTTTTTTTTAAAAAATAAACATTTTTTTTATATTTGTTCATAAATTGCTATAAACAAATTGATAATCAGCTGATAACAAGCATTCTTTTTTCAAAATTATTGTCAATAAAGCTTAACTCTAAAAAACAAATCTCGTCTCTTAGCTCAATGTTATTAGTTATGTTATGTATGACATCGGGCCATTCAATAAAGCTGTAACTATTTTTTTTATATAAATATTCGTCGAAGCCTAAATTTAAAAAGCTATCCTGCGAATCTAGTCGATATAAATCAAAATGGTAAAAATCTACATTTTTTTCAGATTTATAATTATTAACATAATTAAACGTCGGACTTGTAATTAACTCTTTAATCCCACAATTTTTCATTATTTGTTTTATAAGTGTAGTTTTTCCAACACCAAGAGCGCCTTTGAATAAAAATATTTTCTTTTTATTCATAAATGGCAATATATATTCTTTAATTATTTTATCTAAATCTTTTAATTCAAAAAATATTTTCATATATTTTCATAACTTTTTAATTTTTTTATAAATTTGCTTCTCTTTTTTAGGTATTTTCAATGATTTAAAATTTTTAATTTCGGGCTCATTGTCTTTTTTTGCAAAATCAATATCAATATGAGACATTAAAACATCTAAAGCCTCACTGCTTTTGGGTTTAAAATCACATAATTGCTCTAATACATAATCGTCAGATTCAATTTTCTGTATTTTATTTTCATTTTTATCAAATTTAAATTCAACCTGCGCTGTTATTGTGTTTAAAACTATATCATAAAAATCAAATACATCTATAGCATCAGCACCGCATTTTTTACACTTGGTCTTCAACTCATTGTCTTTGGTAACCAATAATATTTCTTTATTTTTATTTTTTTCGACGTATTCAAAAATCCAATCATCAGCGCTAATTTTTTGTCCTGAAAATATTACGACTATCCCATTTTTAATTTGCCGCTCTGAATGTAAACTTAATCCACCGTCAAAAACCACTATTATTTCTTTTATTTGTACATTTGTTTTTTTGTAAAAAATAAGTTCTTTAATCAATTGTTCTCGCTGAATATCCAACTTTCCCTTAACTTTATTAAAAACTTGTTTTAACAAATTATAACCATCTATAATTACAATCAAAATAAAACCCTCCTGGTAATTATTATAAATAATTGCAAAAAATGAATTTTTGAACTAATTTTTAGTTTATATTATATATCAAATAAGTTTTCAAGGAAAAAAAAGTGGCTCAATTAACTCAGTTAAGAAGAAAAATTCAAGCAATTGAGACAACAAAGAAAATAACCCATGCTATAAGACTTGTTTCAATGGCGTCATATGCCAAATTGGACAAGCAAGTCAATTTTTTAAAAGAATATAAAAACAGCATATCCAATACATTTACTCAAATACTTAATTTCCAGGAATCAGAATGGAATAATAAAATTCTATTTCCCGAAGATATTTTTGATCAAACTCCTTTAATAATAATTATATCTTCGACAAAAGGTTTATGTGGAAGTTTTAACTCAAATTTAAGCCGCTTTATGGAACGTAAGCTTATTATAGAAAAAAATCAAAAACCTGAATTTATAGCCATAGGCAACAAAGCCAGAAAAGAAATTGAAGCCAAAAATCTAGGTGAAATTGTTTTAAATTTTAATGAACTAAATTATAGTTTACTGGAGACAATTAGTTCTAAAATTATTGATAAAATTTATGAAAATAATAAAACATATTCTTCTGTTGTTTTTTTTAGTAACAAATTAATAAATTTTTTTATTCAAAGGCCACAAAAAACAACTTTAATTCCGGCAGTTTTAGAGATACAAGAAGAACAAAACCTATCAAAAGAATTAGATCCAATCATAACGCAAAACGAAAAAGTAATATTAGATTTTATTGCTGAAAAATATATCAAAAGTTCCATTACAGAAATACTATTTCAATCTTTAATTGCAGAAAACGCTTCCAGATTTTTGGCTATGGACAGTTCAAACACAAATGCAAAAAAAATTCTTGAACGGCTTACACTTCAATATAACAAATCTAGACAAGCTTTAATTACTAAAGAAGTTTCCGAACTTTGCGCTAATATTGAATAATTATTACCAGCCTATTTCGCTGTACATTTCTCTTTTATTGATCTCTTGTATCACTATTTTTAGTTCTTTTACTGTATTTTCCGGCAAATTATCAATATCAAACCAACCAATTTCATAACATTTATCTGGCTCCATATTTTTAGCTTCACCAGCCCACTTTTCAGCTTGCAAAAATATACCTAAAATTTCCCCAATACCATGCGACAATTTTCTATGAGATATGTGTAAAACTTTTAGATTATCTGGATTAACAATAATATCCAACTCTTCATTCATTTCCCTCGAGGCTGCAACTCTTAACGTTTCATTGCCATCAACACTTCCACCTGGTAAAGCATATTCACTATTACCCCACCCGTTTTTTTTACGTTTTGTTAAAAGAATTTTATTGTCTTTTTTTAAAATTACTGCAACAAATGTATCTAATTTGAATTTCTTTTTTTGCATACCTATTCCTGTATAATCTCTATTTTTGCACCTAAAATTTTCAATTTATCTTCGAGTTTATCATAACCTCTACGCCAATGATGTAAACCAAACACCTGAGTTTTGCCGGTAGCCGCAAGCCCTGCCAATACAAGTGCAGCTGAGGCTCTGATATCAGAAGCTATAACATTTGCACCATAAAGATGATTTACGCCATTAACATTTGCCTTAGAATTTTTAACACTTATTTGCGCGCCCATCTTTTCAAGTTCTTTTACATGCATAAGTCTATTTTCAAAAACAGTTTCATCAACAATACTCACTCCGTTTGCCAAACATAAAGCAGCCATCATTGGTGATTGCAAATCTGTAGGAAATCCCGGATATGGACAAGTTTTTATATTTGTAGCTTTTGGATTTTTTGTTGCGATTAATTTTATACCCAAATTAGAATTATTACCTATTCCGGTAATAACTTCATGTCCCATTTGTTTCAATTTTTCTAAAAACATCTCCATTTGATCAGGTCTTGCTGAAGGCAAAATTATTTTTCCTCCGGTAATAGCTGAAGCTAGAAGTAATGCACCGGCTTCCAATCTATCAGGTATTATGGTATGCATTATTGGATTTAACTTTTTTACACCGGTAACAATTACAGTTGCAGGAAGATCAAATTTTATATCTGCACCCATTTTTTTTAATACTTCTATAAAATCAAGAACTTCCGGCTCAAGTGCCGCATTAACTATAGTTGTTGAACCGTTTTGCAGTGTTGCAAACATTATTAAATTTTCAGTAGCACCAACGCTTGGGTATTCTAAAACAATTTTCTTCTTTTTATTTAGTTCTTGATCGGCGCTGGCATAAATAAAATCGTTATCATAAGTTATACTAACGCCCAAACATTCAAACCCCTTTAGATGAAAATCTATTGGTCTTGCACCAATTGAACATCCACCGGGAAATGCAACTCTAGCTTTTTTAAATCTGGATAGTAATGGGCCCATTACCAATATTGAAGCTCGCATTTTATCCATAACTTCATGTTTTACTTCAGCTTTATAAATCGAACTTCCATCAAACTCTAAAATATTACTATCTTTATCAAAATGAATCTTTGCTCCCAAATCTGTAAGTAAATCTATCATTTCATTTATATCTGCAGAATTTGGAACAGAATGTAAAACAGATTTTCCGGAAACCAATATCAAACTTGCCATAATAGGCAATGCAGCGTTTTTAGCCCCAACTAACTCAGCTTGGCCTGAAATATTAAATGATTGCTCAACAGAAATATATCCATTTATCGACATAAATTTTACCCAATTTTATATAAAATAATT